>CALBTA010000479.1 GCA_937967755.1 uncultured Planctomycetaceae bacterium
TCTTCGATCGCGGTGCGGCGTTGGTCGACGGGTGTTTCGCTGAGGATGGCGAGCAGTTGTTTTTTCTCTGCTTCGGTGGGCAACCGCGCAAGGGCCGCCAGGTATGCCTTGTCCATGATCGCTGCGTCTTCCATATCTTCGGCGAGCAACTTCGCGACGGCACTTTCCTTAGCGGCCAGTTTTTGGTTGACGATCTGACCGTTGGAAATTTGCAGCACTTGCACGACGGTCGGATCGTCGCTGCGCTCGCACTCGCAGGTGATGGCCCGCTCGTTGCGGCCGAAGACTTCCAAACACCCGGAAACAACCGCCGAATCGTAAAGCTGAATCGCCTTGGTTCCCGCGGGGTAGAAATCGGTCTTGGCCGTACTGCCGTCGATGTTCTCGGTGTTGTTGAACGTCGTGGGAACGCCAGTGACTTGCGCGATGGCGTCGTGCAAAACTTCGGCGCTAAGGCGGCGTGGGTAATAGCGCGAGTAGTAACGGTGATCGTCCTTGTTTTCGGGCAGTGCGATGCTGGACCGCTGGTACGTTTCGCTGAGCAGAATCGCCCGCATCAGTTGCTTCAGGTCGTACTTCTGCTCGCGCGTGTACTGCGCCAGTGCGGCCAGCAGCGGTTCGTTGCTGGCGGGGTTGGAAAGCCGCAAGTCGTCGACCTGTTCGACCAGGCCGACGCCGAAGAAATTCGCCCACACCCGGTTGGCGATGGCCCGGGCGAAGTACGGGTTCGACTCGTCGGTCAGCCACTTGGCGAGCGCTTCGCGGCGATCGGCCGGATCGTCAAACTCCAGCGCGACTCCGTCCAGCGGCGCTGGCTTTTGCGGTTTGCCGGTCGATGGTTGAATCAACTCGCCGGCGTCGGCGACGTACAACGTGCGAACCCCATCGCCATTGCGGGCGTCGCCGCCCCAGCCCTTGGCCCGCACGCGGGAAAACATGTTGGCCATGCCATAGTACTGATCGTTAGTCCATTTCTCCAGCGGATGGTTGTGGCACTTCGCGCAGCCGATCGACAGGCCGAGAAACGCCTGCGACACGTTTTCGCTCATCTCCTCCGGCGTCTGATGCACAGCGTAGAAATTCGTCGCCCCGTTTTCGGTGCTCTTGCCGCGCGACGTGACAACCTTGTGGGCGAACTCATCCCACGGGGTGTTCGCTTCCACTTCATTGCGAATCCACTGGTAGTACGCCTTCACCGCCGCGGGGCGAAGCAACTTGCCGTTGACCAACAGCACGTCGCACCACTTGTGCGTCCAGTAGTCAACGAACTCGGGCCGCTCAAGCAACGCTTCGATCAAATCGGCTCGCTTGCCCGGCGTCTTGTCTGCAAGGAACGCCTGCGTCTCTTCCGGCGTGGGCAGCGTGCCGATGGTGTCGAGGAACACCCGGCGGATAAAGACTTCATCGCTGCAACGGGGCGAAGGGGGCAGGCGGAGCTTCGCCAGTTGGGCGAGAACCAATTCGTCGAAATTGTTGGCCGGCGACTTGGCAAAAACCTCTTCGGGAACTTCGTTCGCATAGGGCACGGTGACGCGGGCCAGCTTCACATGGCTGGCGAACCAGGCGACAACCGCCCCTTCGCCCGGGCCGACGACGGAGACTTTCCCACGATCATCTACCGTGGCGACCGCTTCGTCGGTGGCGCTGAAGATGGCGAAGCGGGTAACATCACGCACACGCCCGTTGGTGTAGTGCGCGAGCACAAGAAGTTCATGCTGCGCGCCCTGCTTCAGCAACGATTGCTCTGGAAGCACTTCAATGTGAGAGACGCTCGCGTCCTCGCCGCTGGCCGGCTTCGCCTTGGCTCCCTGCGCAATCCAGCCGCTGATTACTTGGTACGCTTCATCCTCCGCGTCAAACCGCACGCCCCCTTTGGGCGCGAGCGCCCCGGTCGGTTGCGCCAACAGCAAACTGCGGCCCGGGTCGGCCAGTTCGATACGCCGCCCACGAGCTTCGCGCGTGATGGAGTGATAGTCGGCCGCGTCGTCGTAGCCGCGCAGCGAAAGGCGAAAGCCCCCTTTGCCGGCCAACGCCCCATGACAAGCCCCGCTGTTGCAACCCAGCTTGGCCAGCAGCGGCTGCACATCATTTCGAAAGGACCACCCATGAGGGTCGCCCATGCCGGAAACCTTGACAGTCGCCGCGGCAGTTTGCCCCTGGTGGGTCGCGGTGATCGTCGCTTCGCCGTTGGCAACAGGCAGGATCGTCGTGCCTTTGACGCGGGCGACTTCGGGGTTGCTGGAAGTCAGTTCAGCAGCGGCGATCTGGCCAAATGATTGGTCATTGTGCGAGTCGATGACAGTGACGCGGTGCGAATCTTCCGCGCCGACGAGTTGCAACTCTGATGGCAGGATGCGCAGCGAATCCTTCGCGTGGGCAACCGTCGCCACGAGCAAGATCCAGGCGATTAGAGCAATGAGTATTCGCATAGTTGATGTCGCCCCTGTTGGGGCTTTGACGTTCACGCCTTTGCAATACCCCGGGCTTCCGCCCGGGGCTAAGTGATGCCGCCGCTACCGCGGCTTTACGCGGAGCTTCGCTGCGTTCAATTAGGCCCGGCAGGGCCGGTATCGATTAGCCTGGGGCGTCAGCCCCAGGGAAGGATTGCCCCTGCCGCAGCGAAGCCCCGGCAGGGGCGATATCGCCGCTTACCAATCATCCGTCCGAAATGGCGATGCCGGGATTCCTTCTTTGTTGTAAAGGTTCGCGCCGGCGGGGTTCATGGTAAACGCGTATCGCACGGCGACGGGGGCTTTGACTTCTGGCGATGACAGCACGACTTCGTTGCCGTCGATCTTCGCATCTGCCCAAACCCAATTCTTGTCTTCGCCGGCGATGGCGAAGCGCTTCAGAGTGCCGTCTTTGACTTCCTCGGTTGGCTTGAGGCCTTCTTTCTTGCCAACCATTAACCCGCTGCCGACATGATCGAACGAGACGCGGATCGTCTCGCCCTCGACCTTGTGGCTTTTGTAAAGCGGGCCGGCGGGGACGATGCTGGTCTTCTCGTACGTTTGGTGCAATGCCCAACGGGCCAGGCGGTCGCCGACATCTTGTTTGTTCTTGGGGTGAATGTCATTGGCCTGGCCGATGTCGATGATTACGGCCATGCCTGTGTGGTCGATTTCGAGGGCCTTGCGTTGCGCTTCGCGGATCTTCGCCCAGCCGTCGCCGCCCGCCGGGTTGTCGTTCGGTTGGCGGAAATCAGCCAGTTGCACCCAATAGAAACCCAGGTCTTCGTTGAACAGGTTCCGCCACCCCTGGACGAGGGCTTTCTTCTTGTGGTAGTACGATTCACCTTCGTTGCCGTTGGATTCACCTTGGTACCAAATGGCACCGCGCATGGCGAACGGGGCGAGCGGGCTGACCATCGAGTTGAAAATTGCCGACGGAGTTCCGCCGCCCACCTTGACGTTCTCGGTCTTCGATTTTTCGGCACGCTCTTTCACGCCGGCGGCGATATCTTCCAACTCGGGCACCGACTGCAAACCTTCCAGCGAGCACCAAGGTTCGATCCGCGTGCCACCCCAGTTCGATCCGACCAGGCCGATGGGCGTGTCGAGATCTTTCTGCAGCCGGCGGCCGAAGTAATACCCGACGGCCGAAAAATTGGTGACCGATTTCGGCTGGCAAACTTGCCAACTGCCGGCACCCTTCTCTTGCGGCGCGGGGGCGACCGTGTGGCCCGGCACATTGAACAGGCGGATGTTGGGGTGGTTGGCCGCGTCGATTTCCTCTTGCGGGTTGGCCGACTGGCGAACCGACCATTCCATGTTCGACTGGCCGGAGCAGATCCAGACTTCGCCGATCAACACGTCTTTCAGTTCGATGGTGTTGCTCCCTTTGATCGTCAGCGTTTGCCCTTTGGCGTTCGCCTTCAGCGGATCGAGCTTCACCTGCCAGCGGCCGTCGTCGCCGGCTTTCGTCGTTTTCGTTTGACCGGCGAACGAGACGATAACTTCCTCACCGGCTTCGGCCCAGCCCCAGATCGGCGCGGGCATACCTTGCTGCAACACCATCGACTCGCCAATGACGTTGGGCAACGTGACTTCGGCATGAGCCATCGCGGCCATC
>CALBTA010000480.1 GCA_937967755.1 uncultured Planctomycetaceae bacterium
TCTTTTCCGCCTCGGGCAGTGCCGCCATCTCGGCAACCACCGTTCCTTGCGAAGCGGCGTCAATTTCGTCGAACTTCATCCCGTCGAATTCTTCTTTGCCGAGCCGCTTCAGCAGAATGTCTTTCGTGCCGCCGAACGTCGGACTCGATTGAAACTCTTCGGCATTGGTCGATAGGAACGCGTCGTCGGCCGTGCCGTGGAATGCTTGAGCGGCCGCGATCACCACACAGGTTGTAACGATGATGTAGGGGATCGCCATGCCGGTCGACAGATCGAACCGGGCCAGCCCACGGAACGGCTTGTCCCAACCGCGGTGCAGCAGCGTGTAGGGCATCAGGAAGGTCATATTGATTCCCACGGCGGTCGCCGCGGCACCGATCATCCGGATCCGCTGTTGGGCGACTACTTCGGTGGTCCAGAACGCCTGCGGCCCTGCGGGCATGCCCGCGATGAGATCTTTGACCGCGCCCGATGGCCCGTTCCACTGGCTCAGATCGGGAATGAAGCCCATGAAAATTTGCCCCCAATTCAAACTGCCGCTCATTGCCAACAGGGCGACCACTCCGAAGAAGCAAATCACCACCATGCCGACGAGAGCCTTGAGCAGCCAATCAAACATCTTGGCCGCCAGCCCGCGACGGGCGTTCATGATGACGACGATGCTGACCAGAACGAGAATCACGGCCGAGACGAGCAGCGGCCCCACAGGCAACATGAATGGTTCTTCGCCGCCGCCCAGCGCCATCGGCTTGGGCAGATATTTCTCCTCCATGCCGGGAATCAAATTGCCATCGAGCGCTCCGTAACACAGCGAAAACTGCGGCATGCACCAAATCATGTTCGCCAGGCTCGTCGCGATCAGCCAGCCCCAACCCAGCGCGGGGTTGATGTGGTTGTTGATCGCCTGGAATGGTCGTTCGTTCGTCGATAGCGTGACGTAGCTAATTGCACTGAGCATGATCACGCCCATCACGATGGCGACCAGTTGCAGCCACAACATGCTGACGCCGCCCAATGCGCCTAAGAACAACGCACCCGCCAGCGACCCGCCGCCCAACGTGATGGCGCTTTGCAACCACCCGGGGCCGCTCAGGCGGACGAACGTCAGCAGCGTCGCGCCGGTCCCCTTCTGCTGCGCGTCTTCCAGCATCTGGCGTTCGTTCTTGACAACATCGCTGGTTTCTTTCGACATGCGCGGCCTATCAC
Source organism: uncultured Planctomycetaceae bacterium (assembly GCA_937967755.1). Taxonomy (GTDB): domain Bacteria; phylum Planctomycetota; class Planctomycetia; order Pirellulales; family Pirellulaceae; genus CALBTA01. The sequence continues at coordinate 1,207 of CALBTA010000480.1, forward strand.
TACTTGGGGTTTCAGTCAATTCCAAGCGGTTAATCGTAACCTCTGAGCAAGGCAAAAAAAACTGGCCGTTCGGTTTGAGCCCGTCAATTTTCGAGAGCAACCGCCGAGGATCTCCGCGCTAATGTTTCACCTGCTTGCCGCGGCCATCGTTGTTCTCAGGCGCTTCGTGCTGAAGGGTCTTTGGAACGGAGGAAATGACTTTGTCTCCGGATCCCACTCTCGTTGGGAAACGATATGGTGAGGGCGAACATCGATAACGAAAACAATTTACATTGTTCGTTAGCTAAACCGCTCTAGCAGCCTCTCCGCCCGGTCCAATGCCTTCTCTTTGGCCGGAAGAAATACGTTGCGGACCCAGTCTTTGTGGGGCGGCAGTTCCTTGCCATCTTTCACCTTTCCTTAGAACACAGGGCGAAACCCGCTCCAGTTTGCGTGCTGGCCGGATTGCAGATATTCCTCGGCTTTGACAATGGCCTCCTCTAGCAACCGGATACGTCGGAGGATCGCCGTCCGCTTAAGTTCGTTGGTACGCGGCATGAGCCTCTGCTATTACCTGGAAGGAAGGAGTTTGGGAATGGGAAGGGACCATTTTCTCAATCGCTGGTTCGGCCAACCGTTGTGCCGAAGGGGATTGACCACCACCGGTGGTGAAAAAAGAAATCTGAAGATTCCGGCAAGAAAAGTGTACCACTGGCTTGACATGGGTTGGGAATTTGGTATACTATACTTATGTATAAGTATAGAGATGCAGAGATGCGGCGTGTACGAACTGGGAGGTCCGTGCTACGCCGCCTGATGAGCGCGGACGCATTCGTTGTGCTGCATGATGCGGGATCACCGATTATGGTTGGCCAGCGAAGAAACCGACCTAGATGGGATTCAGCACCACCCATGATTTTGCGGGACTTTGGTGAATGTTGAAGGTCACGGTGGGGCGGGTGCCGTCGCGTAAGTGTTTGTCAGTTCAGTGGTTACGGGAAAAACGGGCGAGACGAATTCAGGGCCAACATTCACCACCGGCACCACGTGATCGACGAAAGTGGTGAATGCGATGGTGAAATGGAGTTTCCGCCAGGTAGTCACAAGCTGCCAACTTGTTGACTGATGCGGATCGATTGTGTTCGCTGCGGTGAAGCGAGCCGCAAAGCTGACAATTAAAGCGGCGCGGTTCAGCGGGCAACTTGCCGCTACGGGGGTCTTTCAACGCGCGCGTTGCACAAAGCCGTGCAACGCGCACCACTTTTGGGGCCCCCTGAGGGCCAGGGAAGTGTTGCACATAAGACGTTTATGCGCAGCGCGCGTGTTGAAAAACTCGTAGTCACAAGCTGCCAACTTGTTGACTGATGCGGATCGATTGTGTCGCCGGCGTATGGAATCGAAGAGGCGTGGGCGATACGATGGGTTTTCTGCCTTGGTAGATAAGCGTTCGGTATGTACGGACCTGGAGGTCCGTTCTACGCCGCCGCATTAACGGAAACAAAATCTTTGAATGGTTGAGGAACTTCTAATGGTGCTAAAACTTTCAACGTCCCCGTGCTGGGTAGCAGGACTTGTGCTGGTTTGCGGATTGCTGCATGCGCCGGAAGCCTGTGCCGAGCGGCCGCCGAACGTCGTCGTGATCTTCTGCGACGACTTGGGTTATGGAGATTTGGGCTGCTTCGGGCATCCGACGTTGCGGACGCCGGAATTGGATGCCATGGCCGCCGGCGGGATGAAATTCACGCAGTTCTATTCCGCCGCGCCCGTCTGCACGCCGAGCCGAGCGGCCCTGCTGACCGGACGCCTGCCACAGCGCAACGGCATGTGCAGCGACCGGCGGCGAGTGCTCTTTCCGGATTCAAAAAGCGGGTTGCCCGCGAGCGAGATTACGTTGGCCGAAATTCTGAAAGAACAGGGGTACGCGACCGCCTGCGTCGGCAAGTGGCATCTGGGTCACTTGAAGCCGCATCTGCCGACCAGCAATGGGTTCGATAGTTACTTCGGCATTCCTTACAGCAACGACATGGACCGGGTCGGCGGCAAGGGGCCAAAGGGTCGCGAGGCATTTTGGAAACCGAAGATCGAGTATTGGAACGTGCCGATCTTACGCGACGACAAGGTGATCGAGCGGCCCGCCGACCAAACGACGATTGCCCGGCGGTATACCGAAGAGTCGATCAAGTTCATCAATGCGAACAAGGGCCGGCCGTTTTTCCTTTACTTCGCCCACAGCTTTCCGCACGTGCCGCTGTTCGCTTCGCCGAAGTTTGACGGCAAAAGCCCGCGCGGGTTGTACGGCGACGTGGTGGAAGAGATTGACTGGAGCGTCGGGCAGGTGCTGCAAGCCCTCCGCGATGCCGAGGTTGACGAGCATACGTTGGTGATCTTCACCAGCGACAACGGGCCTTGGCTGCCGTTCAACGATCACGGCGGCAGCGCTGGCTTGCTTCGCGAAGGCAAAGGGAGCACTTGGGAAGGGGGCATGCGCGAGCCGACGATTGCCTGGTGGCCCGGCACGATCAAAGCTGGGCAAACGAGCACGCAGATCGCCAGCACGATGGATATTTTCGCCACCGCCTGTGCGTTGGCCGGGGCGAAACTTCCTGACGACCGTGCAATGGATTCGCACGACCTAACGCCGGTACTCAAGGGGACGGGCCAGGCCGATCGGGATACATATTTCTACTACCGCGGATACAAGCTGATGGCCGTTCGCAAGGGTCCGTTCAAAGCCCACTTTATGACGCAGAAAGGCTACGGGCAGCGCGAGCCCGAAGTGCATGACCCGCCGCTGCTGTTCAACTTGGAAGTCGACCCTGGTGAGCAGTGGGATGTGGCGAAGGAACACCCCGACGTAATCGCCGGCATCCTCAAAGCGACGGAGCAGCACAAAGCAAACATGAAGTTCGCCCCCAGCGAATTGGAAAAGTAAACTACGCGCGCAGTAGGACGGGTTTGTAACCCGTCGGTGAAGTTCGACGAACCTTAGTGGAACTCGGAGGAACGATTGAAGGTTGCTGCAGTACAGATCGACATATCGCTGCGTCAGGTGGAGACCAATTTGGCCCAGATCGAACGGCGGTTGACAGAAGCCGCCAGCGACGGGGCTGAACTGGTTGTTTTCCCCGAGTGCGCGGTGACCGGCTACTGCTTCAATCACCTGAACGAGGCGCTGGCCTATACCGATACCATTCCCGGGGCAACTACGGATCGATTGGTTGATGCGTGCGCCGACGCGAACACGTTTGCGGTCGTCGGCATGTTGGAGCGCGATGGCTATGCGTCGTACAACGCGTGCGTGCTGGTCGGGCCGCAAGGGCTGATCGGCAAGTACCGTAAGATTCACTTGCCGCATTTGGGTGTGGACAATCACGTCGCCCCAGGCGATGCGCGGTGGCAAGTGTACGACGCCGGCGGTGCGCGGGTCGGCATGCACATCTGCTACGACTCGGCGTTTCCCGAATCGGCCCGCAGCATGGCTCTGGACGGCGCAGAAGTTTTGGCGCTGCCGACGAACTTCCCGCCCGGGGCTGAGTGCCTATGCGAACATGTGCTGCCTGCCCGCGCGATGGAGAACGGGGTTTACTTGATTGCGGCCAATCGCGTGGGAACGGAACGCGGATTCACTTTCCTCGGCGGCAGCAAAATTTGCGGGCCGGACGGAGAGATCATCGCGACCGCTTCGCCTGACGAGGAAGAAATCATCTATGCCGATATCGACCTGGAGCGCGCCCGCGACAAACGGCGCGTGCGGGTTCCCGGTAAGCACGAGATCAACCGGTTTGCTGATCGCCGGCCGGAGATGTACACACGTATCACCGCCGCGACGGAGCGCCAGTTACGGCTGAACTTTGACGACTATGACGGTTAACCGCAAGCGGGATACAAGGGGCTAGCACGACCCGCGGCATGCGCAGCCAAAACGTTGACGATGCCGCCGGCCGGTGTTCTAATGAAGTTGGGGTTGGGTGGGGGTGAACGCCCCAGCCCAACGCAGGTCGGCCCATTACTCATCGAAGTTGTTGTAGACGTAAGAAGAGGCCGACCGGTTTAGATGTTCTCGCACATCGCATCTGCTGTGATCTCCGCCGGCGCGGCATTGCTGCTGACGCCGTTGGTTTGCTATTTGGCGAAGCGGTTGGATTTCGTCGACCGGCCCGACAGTTCCCGCAAGACGCACAAAAGCCCCGTCGCGCTCGGCGGCGGAGTAGCGGTGCTGGTGGCGATTCTGCTTGGGGCGATGATCGGCATCGGCTACTTCGCCGGCGACGATCTTGACGTGAAGAAGCAATGGACCTGGTGGGGCGTGCTCTCCGCCATCGCCGTGCTGTGTTGCGTTGGGTTGTATGACGACCGCCGGCCGCTTCCCGGCAAGTACAAACTGCTGTGGCAGGTTGTCGCTTCGTCGTTGATCATCGGCTCGGGCGTGGTGGTTGAGAGCGTTACCGCTGTTGGGATCACGTTGAACTTGGGTGTCTTCAGCTTCCCGCTGACTTTGTTCTGGCTCTTGATCGCGATCAATTCGTTAAACCTGATCGACGGCGTCGACGGGTTGGCGGCCAGCGTGGCGATGATCTTCAGCTTCACGCTGGGGCTGATGGCGGTCGTCAATGGGCAGCCGGCCGCCGCGATTGTTGCGCTTTCGGTCGCCGGGGCGTTGGCTGGCTTTTTGCCCTTCAACCTTCCCCAAGCCAGGATCTACTTGGGCGTTGCGGGCAGTATGGTGCTGGGGCTGATGTTGGGTGCGGTGGCGCTTCAGTGTTCGTTTAAGGAAGCGGCGACCGTCGCCTTCGCAGCCCCGCTGGCGTTGTGGGCGATTCCGATTTTTGATTCTGTAGTGGCCATCGCCCGGCGGAAGCTGACGCAGCGCAGCATTTACGCGACTGACCGCGGGCACATCCATCACCGCCTGCTGACCCGCGGCTTGCGGCCCTGGCAAGCGCTCGCCATTGTGGCCGGGCTGTGTACGATCACTTCGTCGGCGGCTCTGGCCAGCATTTACTTTCAGAACGAGGCGATCGGCATCGGCGTGGCGGCCGTGGTCATCGTCGCGCTGATCGCCACGCGGGTGTTTGGTCACGTGGAGTTGCTGCTGCTCAACAACGCGCTGGTCGGCATCGGGCGCAGTTGGGTTCCGCTGGCTGATCGGGCGGGAGGTCCGCGCGAGACGAGTGTGCAACTACAAGGCACGTTGGCCTGGGAACAACTTTGGGAAGCGCTTGTCGAATCGGCCGAGCGGTTCGGGCTGTTGGACATCACGTTGAACTTGAACGCCCCGCAATTGCATGAGGACTTTTACGCGACCTGGAAGCACCCCGGGTCGTACAGTGAAGACTTGGTGTGGCACGTCAGCGTGCCGATCGACATTGAGGGTGAGGTGTCCGGCCGGTTGCGGGTGATCGGCGAATCGACCGGGGCAGAGACAGCCACGCAGATGCAAGACTTTCTCGACTTCGCGCAACTGATTCAAGATGGCGTGGCCCGGATTGCGTCGCCGGAAGATCAGGTTTCCAGCGTTCAAAAGGTCGAGCAATCGCGGCAGCAGCATCCCAGTGAAGTTGAAGCAGGGCCGTCTGGTTAGCACACGCAGGTTCGGCCTTTCGCCATGCGGATACTCTTCTTCGCCGACAATTTCCCGCCCGAAGTCAACGCACCGGCGACGCACATCTACGAGCGCTCACGGATTTGGGTAGAGCAAGGTCACGACGTCACGGTCATCACCTGTGTTCCCAATTTTCCCGGCGGAACCGTTCACGAGGGTTACCGCAACGCGCTGCGGCAAGTGGAAATCGTCGACGGCATCCGGGTCGTTCGAGTTTGGACTTTCATCGCGCCCAACCGCGGCACCCTGCGGCGTTCGCTGGATTACATTTCATTTGTGCCATCGGCGCTTGTCGCGTCGCTGATTGAAACGCGGCCTGATGTAATCATTTCCAGCTCGCCGCATCTGATGGTGCCAGTCGCGGGAGTTGCGTGCAGCACCTTACGCCGCGTTCCACACGTGTTCGAACTGCGCGATCTGTGGCCGGCCTCGATGGCAGCGGCCGGGGCGCTGCGCGAAGGTTCTGTGATGCGGATGCTCGAGCGGCTGGAACGGCTGCTCTACCGCAGGTCACGGCGAGTGCTGAGTTTCACCGAGTCGTTTCGTGAAGACCTCGTCGCGCGTGGAACTGCCGAAGAGAAAATTGACGTGATATACGGCGGCGCGAGTGACAGTGTACGTTCACCCGATTCGCCGCGCGACCGTGACCTTGAGGAAGAACTGAATCTCCAAGACCGGTTCGTTGTCGGCTACATCGGCACGCTAGGATTGGCCCACGGTTTGGAAAACGCCATCGACGCGATGGCGACCCTGAAAGATCAGCCGGTCAGTTTACTGCTGGTCGGGGATGGGGCAGAGAAGCCGCGGCTTGAAGATCGAGCGAGGGCGGCTGAGTTGTCGAACGTACAGTTTGTCGACCTACAACCGAAGGATCAACTCGCACGCTACTGGTCGATGTGCGATGCCGCGCTGGTACACTTGAAGGACGACCCGGTCTTCGCGACGGTCGTTCCTTCCAAAATCTTCGAAGCGATGAGTTGCGGCAAACCGATCATCTTCGCCGGCCCCGTAGGCGAAGCCTCGCGGTTGATCGCCAGGCACGAAGTAGGTGTGATCGTCCCGGCCATGGCCCCGGCCGCGCTTGCCGAAGCGATCAACGGCTTGGCCAAAGACGAGATTCGGCATCTACGCTTGGCCGAGAATTCGGCGGCTGCCGCGGCGAACTACACCCGCAGCAAGCAGGCCGAGCGAACGCTGGAAGTGTTGGCCAAGGCGGTTAGCCAGCGGTGATCTGCTGCGGCGTTTGCATCGCAGCGTCTGCATCGAAAGTGCCGTCGGTGGCGATGGCGTGCAGTAGTTCGCGGAACAATTTCGCTTGCTCGCGGCGGTCAAAATGCTCGCCAACGTACGCTCGGGCGCTGCGGCCCATCGCCAGCCGCTCTTCAGAATCGCCCTTCAACCGCACGACCGCATCGCAGATCGCCTGAGGGTTGCCAGGCTCTACGAAGATGCCGGCTTCGGCCGCTTCGACTACTTCGCGAATGACACCGTCGATGGCCAAGATCGTCGGGCGGCCGGCAGCCATGTAGTCGAACACCTTATTGGGGTAGGTCATCGAGAACATCGGAATATTCATCAAGATCGCCAGGCAGGCATCGGAAGCCGCCAGAACTTCAGGCATTTCATTCTTCGGCAGCGCGCCGGCGAATGTGATGTTCGTAAGCCCGAGTTGTTCCGCCTGTGCTTCAACTTGCGAGCGATTTTTGCCGTCGCCGACGATCAGGATGTGAACGCTGGAGTCATGCCGCAGCAATTCGGCGGCGGAAACAACGGTCGGCAGATCGTTAGCCGGCCCGATCGCTCCGGCGTAGGTAACGACGAACTTGTCTTGCAGATCGTATCGGGACCGAACGTGTTCGCCTTGGGCATCGGGATCAAACATTTCCGCGTCGACCCCGTTGGGCACCAGCGTGATTCGCGAGCGCTCGACCCCTTTCGCCACGATGTGATCGATATAAGCTGGCGAATTGACGACGATGTGCGCCGCGTTGCGGTAGAGCAATCGCTCCAACCAGCGCGCCAAAGCGATGAGCACTTTCGAATTCAAAATGCCCATGTCCACGGCAAAGTCGGGCCACAGGTCACGAACCTCCAGCACCAACGGCCGCCGCCGAAACTTCGCCACGACCAACGCCGAAAACGCCTGAAACAAGGGCGGCGTCGTGCCGATCACCACGTCAACGTTCTTGCTTTGGGCGATGCCGACAAAGATCGACTTGACCATGAAGTAGAGGAAGCACACCACCCGCGAAAGAAAACTGCGATGCAGCCACTGCGGCATCCGCAGCCACCGAACGCGAACACCGTCAAACTCCTCCCACCGCGGCCGCCCAACAGCCGCCTGCCCGCTAAGGTAACTGACATCGCTCGCCAACACCAAGAACTCATCGCCCCGCTCCGCACAATACCGCCCCAACTCAAAATGCCGAGTCCCCCCCGCCTCCTGAGGAGCA
>CALBTA010000481.1 GCA_937967755.1 uncultured Planctomycetaceae bacterium
AATCCCCGATCGTAACGGCCGACGCGACGGGGCGTTCGGTCTGCCCGCCGCAACGCCACAATTCCTTGCCCGATTCCAAATCATGGCCCCGCGCACAATTCTGGCCGTTCAACACGACCTGCTGCGCACCGTCTTGCTCGACTACCAGTGGCGTCGACCACTGCGTCGGTTCGTCGCGCTCGGTTCGCCAAACGGTTTTGCCGCTGGATTTATCGAGTGCGTACAGAAACGACTGCCCTTCGTGATCGTAGGGTACCAGTATTTTATCGCCCGCCAGCGTCGGCGAACTCCCTTCCCCGAATGTGTTGCGGGTTCGCATCGGGTCGAAATCAGTCCGGCTCCACTTCAATTTCCCCTCCATGTCGTAACAAAACAGCCCGCGGGAACCGAAGTGGGCGTAGACATGCTCGCCGTCGGTGCAGGGCGAGGCCGACGCGAAGCCGTTGGTCGAGTGCGTTCCCTCGTGCGGTTTGGCCCGCACGGCGGTTTGCTTCCACAGCAGTTCACCGCTGTTGCGGTTGAAGCAGAGCAGAACGAATTCGAGCGTCCGCAGGTCTTCACCGCGTCCTAGGCCATCGGGCCGCCCGAAGCGTCCGCCCGGCCGCCGTCGCGGCGGTTGGAACACGAATTGCTGATCGAAACCGCGAGTCGCCGCCCCACGATCATCCGCTTCAGAAGGCACAGCCGTCACCACAAAGACCTGATCGCCCCAAACGATCGGTGATCCAGATCCGCGGCCGGGAATCTTGACCTTCCATTTGACGTTCTTCGTCTCGCTCCACTCGGTGGGCGGCGTCGCATCCGCCGCGGCTCCGTTTCCGGTCGGTCCGCGCCAATGCGCCCAGTTCTCCGCCAGGCATTCGCAACAAATTGTTGAAAGCAGGGCAACAAGGATGAGCGTCCATTTCATCGATCAACTCCCATTTACAGCCAAGGCGAATTGTATTTGCGCAGATTCTCTTTTCGCGACCTTATCATGCCCGCCGGGCAATCGGAAGTCTCCGCCGGCGTGTCGCGGCGCGAATTGCCATGTTACAATGCCTCGACAGTGCTTGTCGCAGTTGCCAACCGCCGGGAATTTTGGGATTTCATCATGTATTACCGCACGCTTTTAACGCTGATGGCGATGTTACTCTGTCTCTCGTTGCTGCTTGCCACCGCCGACGCCCAGCAAGGCCGCACGATTCGAGTGCGTGGCAGCGGCACGGCGGCGGCTTCGCCCAACAGCGTGGCGCTGCGCGGGACGATTTCCGCCGATGGGGACGAGGTGGCGAAAACGGCGGAAAGTTTTGCCGAACATAAGAGCGAATTTGAAAAGGCCTTCACCGAAAAGCACCCTGGCGTTCGGTTAACGTTCGCGGGGGAGAAACTTTCGGACGCCGGCGGTGCGATGTTTGAGGGCGGTCTGGCCGTGCCCGACGCCGACTTCGGCGGCCCGGTCGAAGTGGCCGAGGTGGGGAACTTCTACACCATCACCGAAGAGGTAACGCTGCGGCTGGAGATTGGCAGCGATATGGAGCGCGAGGGAATCACGAAGAAGCTGGGCGGCTTGATCACCGACGCCGAAAAGTCGGGCCTCCACTCGGGAGGTTCTGCTAATGCGATGATGGCGGCGATGGGCGTCGATATGACCGGCGGCTTACTGAGTTTCGAACTGGACGAAGCCGGCCAGCGTGCCTTACACGCCAGCGCCAACAAAGCGGCCTTTGCCGACGCCCGGCATCGCGCCGAGGCGCTCGCGGAGTTATCAGGCGGCAAGTTGGGCAGGGTGATTGCGGTCGAAGAAGTCGCTGAGAAGCAAGGTGAAAGCAAACTGGAATCTCTGCAAATGACCATGATGCGGAACATGTTCGGCCTGGCCGCCGGGGATGACAGCGCAGCGGGCGGGATCGATTACAACGGGCGGATCAAAATTCAGCGCGAGGGCGACGTGACGTTCGAGCTGGTCGATTAACAACTCGGTACAACGGTCTTACCGGGCCGTCGGATGCAAGACGAATTGTTTTCGACGGCCTGGGAAGTCCGCCGCACTTGCCATGCCCGCCAAACGTAAACGCAAGACCGCCCCGGCGAAGTCGAGTTCCAACTCGGCCGGCCCGTCGATTCAGCGCTCGCTCGATGGCCCGTACCCTTACAACGATTCGATGCCCAAAAAGGAGTACGAAACGGCGCTGCGCATGTTGCAAATCGAACTGCTGAAAGTTCAAACCTGGGTGAAGGATCAGGGGCAAAAGGTCGTGATCGTTTTCGAAGGCCGCGACGCCGCCGGGAAAGGGGGAACGATCAAGCGGTTCATGGAGCACATCAACCCGCGCGGTGCCCGCGTGGTGGCTCTGAACAAGCCCAGCGATGTCGAACGCGGGCAATGGTATTTCCAACGTTATGTCGCCCATCTGCCGACGCGGGGCGAGATCGTGTTGTTCGACCGCAGTTGGTACAACCGCGCGGGTGTCGAACCGGTGATGGGCTTCTGTACTCCGCAAGATTACCAGCGATTCATCCACCAGGTTCCCGAGTTTGAGAACAGCATCATCGAAAGTGGCACGCACCTGTTCAAACTGTGGTTCGATGTCAGCCGGAAGGAGCAGCACAAGCGGCTGGAAGCGCGCAAGAACGACCCGCTAAAGCATTGGAAGCTGAGTGCCTTGGACGCTTTCGCGGATGAAAAGTGGGACGACTACACCAAAGCCCGCGATAGCATGTTTTTGTACACCAGCACCAAGGAATCTCCCTGGCAAATCATTCGCAGCGACGAGAAGAAGCGGGCCCGGCTAGCGGCCATTCGCACCGTGCTGGAGAAACTGCCTTACCCCGACAAGGACCCGGCCATTGCCTGCCCGCCTGACCCGTCGATCGCCGGCACGGTAGATGAGATGTTTCAACTGGAAGGCCGCTTTATGTTCGCGGATGCGGATGAGTGAGATCCGTAGAACGAAGTTGTACTTCGTTCACGACGCAGTGGAACTGCGTCCTACCATGTGCTTGCCATGCAATGAGGAAACACGATGAACCTAACGGGAAAAACGGCCGTCGTGACCGGCGGGGGAACGGGAATCGGTTGGGCGATCGCCAAGGCGTTTCATGACGCCGGCGCGAATGTTGGCATCGCCGGGCGGCGGATCGAAGTGCTCAAGGCCGCGGCGGAGCCGGTCAACGCGGTCAGCGGGAATCGTCCGATTCATTGCCACGCGGTGGATGTTGCCGATCGAGACAGTGTCGATGCGATGATGGCTTGGATGAACGAGCAACTCACGCAGATCGATATCTTGGTCAACTCCGCCGGCATCAATATTCCCAACCGCAAGATGAGCGACATGGCCCCCGCCGATTGGGACAAGGTGTTGGCAATCAACGCCACCGGGGCATACAACTGCATGCATGCCGTGCTGCCCCAAATGCGAGACCGCCGCGACGGGCTGATCATCAACATCTCTTCGATTGCCGGGAAGCGGGCCGCGGCCCTGGGCGGGGTGGCGTATTGTGCGTCGAAGTTTGCCATGACAGCCCTGGGAACGGCCGTGGGCAACGAACTGGCTGACGAGGGCATTCGCGTTACCAACATCTACCCCGGCGAAGTCGAAACGCCGATCCTCGACAACCGGCCGGTCCCCGTTTCGGCCGAGCACCGGGCGCGAATCTTGCAGCCGGAGGATTTTGCCGATATCGCCGTCGCTATCGCCGTGCTGCCGCCGCGGGCGAACGTGCCGGAGATTATCGTCAAGCCGACGCAGGCGGTTTATGTGTAGCGGGGGCTTCTAGCCACCGACTACCAGCGATTTGTTCGAACCTTCGGTTCTCATGCGGTGGCTAGAAGCCCCCGCTACGGCACCAATGGAATCTTGTCACCAAGCTGTCTGTCACCTACGATGAATGGACATGGCAGACGACGAAAAACTATCGCTTGAACAGGCCCGCGAGATGATTCGCGGCGGGCATTTGCGTTGCACCAGTTGCCGGATTGCGGTGCTGCAACACCTTTCCACTGCCGACCACCCGATCAGCCATAACGAAGTCTCTGATGCGCTGGTGCCGCTGGGGTTCGACAAGTCAACCATCTACCGCTGCCTGATCGAAATGGCCGACGCCGGTTTGCTGGCCCGGTTGGATTTGGGCGACCACGTGTGGCGGTTTGAGATGCTGACGGCCGAAGACCAAGGCGGGGTCGATCACCCACACTTCATGTGCCTCGATTGCGGCAAGGTTTCATGCTTGCCTGATGTGAAGGTACAGATCAGCCCGAAGAAAAGCGCCGCCGCGGGGGCCGATATCACCGAAGTGCTGCTGAAGGGGCATTGTGCTTCTTGTCAGTGACTTTGGTACGACGGTATTCCGAGGCCGTCGAAGACATGTCATGGCGTCAGCGGACGTATCTTCACGTTCCGAAAACGGTGAAGCCCGCCCTTGCCGTGGTGTTGCAGGGCGATGTTTCCTTGGGTGAAGCGGTCGTCGGTCACGTCGGCGGTTAACTTGTCGTTCACCCAAATCTTGATCGATTCGCCTTCGCAGCGGATGCGAAACGTGTTCCACTTCGCGTTATCAAAAGCGCCGGCGGACATTTCTTTGAACCGCTTGGTTTCCGCTTCACCCTTGGGCCAAACCCAGCCGCTGCCGATCGCGTAGATCATGCCGCTTTTGCCGCGATCAACCTCACACTGATAGCCCTTGGGTTTGCCCTCGCCAGCGCAGCGGAAGCCGATGCCGGAATTGTAAGCGTCCTCGGGCATCTTGGCTTCGACGGTCAATTCGAAGTCCGCGTATTCCGCCTCGTGGACCAACCACAGGTTCGCCCCTTCGGAAAGGATCTGAATCTCGCCGTCTTTGGCTTGCACGTCGCCCTTGGCCCTGGCGGACCAGCCATTGAGGGTTTCGCCGTCGAAAAGGTTGATCCATACATCATCGCCGCTTGCGGCTTCGCCCGTTTCAGGTTCGTCGCACGAGTAATCCCCGGTCTGACGCCCGGGGCTATTATCTGCCGCCCCTGCCGGGGCTGGATCTGTCGCGGGTTGATCTGATGCGTTAGCCTCCGACCGTTGGAATGCTTCTGTTTGATGCTGTTCGCCGCATTCCTCCGTTCCCTTCGCGCCCTCCTGTTTCTCTTCCCGTTTGACCTTCTTCAAAAACGCACGGGTGGAAAACCCAATAAACATCGCCAAATCCTGATCTCCGGAAGTTACAACCGTCGCCGGCGTATCCGGCGGGCGAATCTTCTCGGCGCGGGCGAGCGCTTTTTCCATTGCCGGAATCGCCGCCTTAGCATCGCTGCCGAGAAGTTCGATGGACCGTGCGGCGTAGAGGGCAGTCGTGAGATCTTCGCTTTCAAGTTCGCGTATCAAAACAGGCAGGGCGTCTTTAACGTACCCGTGATGGGCCAACGACTGCGCAGCCGCGATGCGAACCCCGACCGACTCATTGACCAACGCCTTCTTTAGGTGGGTTGCGTCGTTTCGTGATACCTTCCGCTGCGTAAACGCGAGATGGCTCCAATAGCCGTGGAGCGCGTCGTTAAATGCGGTGTAAAGCGGAATGCCGACGACGGTCTCGCCATCAATTCCGTACACTGCCATGTCGGTGAATTCGACCTTTCCTTGGCGTGCCGATTCCCACGGGCTTAGTTCTTTCGTGAGTCGCACCAATTCCGGTTCGGCGACAATGCCGAGATCGCGCGTGGCTTCACGGTGGAACGTGTTGACTCGCCCCAGCTTATCGCACAACTCCTCATGTTCATCCGATGAGGCGAGGTTGACTAGGTTGTTTGGATCGTTCTCACAGTCATACAACTCCTCTCGCGGCCGCGTCGACCCCGCAAACTGCCACTGCGCATCGGTCATTTTTTTACGATCCGCCAGCCGATAAAACTCATGCCGAATCTCGCCCTGGTCGGGCCAGGCGGTGGGTTGATTCCAACCGAGGTGCGGCATGTAGTTGCGGATGTAAAGGTACCGCTTCGTCCTCACGCTGCGCGACATGTCGATCACTTCATCGACCCGGTCGCGGTGCCCGAAGACGTACTCCCGCGGCTTCGTTTCGGCTTTACCGAGAAACGGCTCGCCCTGCATGTATTCGGGAATCTTGACTTCCGCCAGGCTCAACACCGTGGGGCCGAAGTCGACAAAGCTCACTAAGCGATCCGTCGTTTCGCCGGTCTTCTTCGGCGCGAGGTGCTTCCACTTCTCAGGAAACCGAATCAGCAGCGGCACGTGCATGCCGCTGTCGTACAGGCAGCGCTTGTGACGCGGCATTCCGCTGCCGTGGTCGCTGTAGAAAAACACGATCGTATCATCCGCCAGCCCGTCGTCGGTAAGCTGCTTCAGGATCGCCCCGACCTCCTTATCCATCGCGGTCACGCAGTCGTAAAACCGCGCGACCGTTTTGCGAATGATCGACGTGTCGGGGTAATACGGCTGCAACGGGGACTTCGCGGGGTCGTGGATTTCAACGTTGTTCAGCTTGCTATGTACTTCTTCAACGAACCGCTCGTACGGCCAGACCATGCTGCGGCTTTGGTGCGATGTCATCAAATTGAACACGCTGAAGAACGGCTGCTCCTTCCGCGCGCGGTTTCGCCAATGGGCCTTCACACTGCTTTCATCCCAAGATGCTTCAATGATCTTGTCGGCGTTGGCCGTGTTGTAATCGGTCTTCACGTTGTTCGTTGTGTAGTAACCCGCTTCGCGCAGGTACGACGGAAAGCCTTTGATGAAATCGGGAATCGGAAACGCGCTGCGCATTTGATGCGTGCCCAGGCTGGTCGCGTAGCACCCCGTGATCAACGTGCTGCGCGATGGCGAGCAGACCGGCGCGGTCGCGAAGGCATGCGTGTACCGCACGCTCTCCTTCGCCAGCACATCGATGTTTGGCGTCGTAGCGTACTCATCCCCATAGCAGCCCAGCGCCGGGCTCATATCTTCCGCGGTGATCCAAAGGATGTTTGGGCGCTCGCTCGCTTCGCAAAGAGAACACAGTACGGATAAAAGTAACAATGCCTTCAAAGCAAATCGCATGATTGACCTCCTTCACAAAGCCCTTGGCGTACTTCGCGTCTTTGCGGTTCGTTTGCTCCCATTCTGCAATGACTATTTGCACAATGCCAGCCGGCAAAATACGATGGGGGCGTTGACCCTTCGATTACTCGCCAGAATTCTGTTTCCAAGTTCCATGACGACTCGACCCACCCGACGCGCCTTCCTCAAATACACCACCGCCGGCGCTTCACTGCTGTTCGGCGCTCCGGCACTTCTTTCCGCTACAGCCCCCAACGAAACTGTTCGCGTTGCCGGCATTGGCGTCGGTGGGAAGGGCTGGACCGATATCAATGGGGCGGCGAAGTTCGGCGACGTGATCGCCTATTGCGATATCGATACCGGGAAAAATCGCAAAGGGGGATACGGGGCGGCGGCTGAGAAGTGGCCCAAGGCGGCCGGCTATACCGATTGCCGCAAGCTGATCGAAAAGGAGCATGAAAACCTTGACGCCGTGACGATCAGCACGCCC
The DNA here is from genome assembly GCA_937967755.1 of uncultured Planctomycetaceae bacterium. Lineage (GTDB taxonomy): Bacteria > Planctomycetota > Planctomycetia > Pirellulales > Pirellulaceae > CALBTA01. The sequence continues at coordinate 7,492 of CALBTA010000481.1, forward strand.
GACCACATGCACGCGGCGATCA
>CALBTA010000482.1 GCA_937967755.1 uncultured Planctomycetaceae bacterium
ACTCCCAGCGCCGCTTCCAGGGCATGGGCACCGGCACGATCATCTGTCATCACGCCATCGAGCAGGCCATCCACAACATCATGAACGCCTGGGTCGACCTCGAAGCCCAGCGCACGCCTTACAACCTCATCCCGCTGGCGCCCGATGGTGAGGTCGAGGTGAAGAACAACATCTACCTGCGCGCCTTCGCCACATCGCACACCGTGCCGTCCCTGGGCTACGTGCTGATCGAACGCCGCAGCAAGCTCCGCCCCGATCTCGTCGGTCAGCCGCAGGAAAAGCTCAACGAACTGAAAAAGCAGGGCGAGCAGATCACCGAGACGCACGAAATTCCGCTGATCTGCAATACGGGCGACACCTGCTGGGGTGAGCACTTCGATCGGCCGGACGTGATGAACGCGAAGATTCTGATCACCGAGTGCACCTTCCTCGAAGCGGGGCACCGCGGCCGGGCGGCGATCGGCAAGCACCTGCACCTGGACGACATCAACGCCCTGGTGCGCAAATCCTCTGCCGAAGCCGTGATCCTCACGCACTTTTCGCGTCGGACACACATGGGTCAGGCCCGCAAGCGCCTCGATACCGTGATCCCTGCCGCGCATCGCGATCGCGTCCATGTGCTGATGGACCATCGAACCAATCGCGCCCGCTACGAGCAGCAGGTCGCCGAGGCGGAACAGGGCGAGCAGGCCCCGCAGGCAGACGATGTGCCCACCGGCTAAAGCGCCGACCGTGGGCGTTGCCGCCGCCACCCCGCAACAGCACGACGCCGCGGCGGCGCTGGCGGCGCGGTGGTCACTGCCGCTGAGCGATGCCCTGCCCTTCACGCTGGCCGTCACGGCGGCGCGCGTCGAACTGCGCGACAACGCCGACCATCGCGCGAAACCGGTTTATGTCGACTTTTCCAGCGTCAACACGCGCCCCGGCCCCGGCGCGAGCCGGCGGCAGCCGATCGCCCGCGCCGTCGGCCTGCGCCGTGACGCCGTCCCCCCGCGGGTGCTGGACATGACCGCTGGCTTTGGCGCCGACGCGTGGCTGCTCGCAGCACTGGGCTGCCACGTCACGATGATCGAGCGCCATGCCGTGGTGGCCGCGCTGCTTGCCGATGGCCTGTCACGCGCCGGGACGGTCGATCCCGACACGGCTGCGCGGCTGACGCTTGAACATCGCGACGCCTGCCGACTCGAGGTCGACCACTGGCGTGGCCGCGTCGACGTGGCGTACCTCGACCCGATGTTTCCGCCACGCGGTAAGGCGGCGCTCGAAAAGCGCCCCATGCGCGTCCTGCGACAGATCGTCGGCGCCGACGATGACGCCGCCGCCCTGCTCGAACTCGCCCGGCGCATCGCCCTGAAGCGCATCGTCGTCAAGCGCCCGCGCCACGCCGCCCCGCTCGCGCCCGATCCCGTCGCGATGCACGAGGGCAAGGCGATGCGCTACGACGTGTATCGCCCGGCATCGCCCGCCTGACTATCGCGCGCTGCCAGCGAGGCATGGCTGCGTACAATGGGGGCGTGACGCAGACGACCGATCCTTCGAATCGGCCACCGGGCCAGCCGCAGATGCTCTACCAGGATGAGTACGTCTGGCTGCTCTTCGTCTCGGCGATGGACCTGATGCTCACCTGGCTGGTGCTCGGCCTCGGCGGCGTCGAGGTCAACCCCGTCGCCGATGCCGTGCATCTGGCGTGGGGCTTTTCCGGGATGATCGTCTTCAAGTTCTGCCTCGTGCTGCTGGTCGTGCTGATCTGTGAAACGATCGGCCGCCGTCAGCCCCAGCGCGGACGCACCCTGGCGCGCGTGGCGGTGGCCATCAGCGCCGTGCCCATGGTCGTCAGCCTGTCCCAACTGGCATGGTCCGTGCTCTGACAGCGCGTTAACGCCGGCATGTTGCGATCAATACCGCACCGGCGCCGGGCCGGCAGCATCCGATGCCTCGGTCGCGGCGGGCTTGGCGCTTGATGCTCCGACCAGCAGCAGCGGCGAGGCGATCGCGATGGAGCTGTACGTACCCACGAGCACGCCCACGCCGATGGCGAAGGCAAAGCCGTGTACGCCCGGGCCGCCAAGCACGTAGAGCACCAGCGCCGCGATGAACGTCGTGCCCGAGGTCAGCACCGTGCGGCTGATGGTCTGGTTGATCGAGTCATTGAGGATCGCCGGCGGCGCCACGGCCAGGCGACCGCGGTTTTCGCGGATGCGGTCAAAGACGACGATCGTGTCATTCAGCGAGTAGCCGATGATCGTGAGCATCGCCGCGACCAGCGCCAGGTCGATCTTGAAATCCGCCAGGTCCAGCGCCCGGCCGAAGTCGGTCGTGGCGACCAGCCCCGCCAGCGCGACCAGGCCCAGCGGCGAGTCATTCGGGCGGGCCGCGTAACAGCTACGCGGGCGACTCCCGGGCAGCGGGTGGAAGTTACGATGGGTACAACGCTTCTGGTTCCGGGTATGACAACGCGAGCTACCCTTCTGGTTATGGCGGCAGCGATAACCGCAGCGGCGGGTACCAGCGCGTAGCTGACGTACGCGGCGGCGCGTCTTACGATTCGTACAACGATCGCGGTGCGGGCGGGGGGGCGTACGACACGGGTGCTTCATACGACCGCGGCGGATACGGTGCCGGCTCTTACGACGGCGGCGGTTCGTACAACACCGGCGGTTCGGGGTACGGCAGTTCCAATGCGGGCTGCTCGTACGACAATTACCAAAGGCCTGCGACCGGCGGTTACGACAGCGGGGCCAGCTACGACGCTGGCGCATCGTACGATTCCGGCGCGAACTATGAAGCCCCCGCCAGCTACGATGCGCGTTCCGCCGGTGCGGGAAGTTACAACAATCCATACGACAACGCGGCCCCAGCCAGTTCCGGCGACAACTATTCGGCTCCACCGCCTACGACGCCCAGCTTCCTACCCGGCAGCACGGGCCGCACGACGCCATATGGCGGTCAGAAGCAACTTTCCCCGCCGACCGATAGCGGCTGGGGAACAAACTAAAGGCGCGTGCGAATGCGACGTACCGCTGTTTGGTTGATGTTGATTGTCGGTTCGTTGGCCAGCGGGTGCGCCGTGCGAGACATGATGTTCTCGATGCTGGAGGGCGGCTACACCGAAGGTGGAACGACTTCCGCCGAGCGCCGCTGGCACTACGAGCGATCAGTCGAGCGGCACGAATCGCCGGTGGGACATTACGATCCGGTGAGCGATCGTTAGCGTAGCGGCAAGCTGCCAGCTTGCCCGCTAAACCGCTCTAGTTCAATTTCTGTCCCACGGCTTACTTCACCGCCGCGTAAAAAATCGAACTGGTTTAGTTCACAAGGTGGCAGCTTGTGACTACGGCTATGTGCCCTTGCGCTTGGGGCGATAGCCTTTCTTGGCGCTGTGCCGGCGTTGCTTGGACTTCTTCCCGCCTGATTGTTTGTTTGACTTCTTCCCGCCGATGGTGTGAACGTACTCTCCGCGGAAACGCTTGTTGGCGTCTTTGCGGCGGCGCTGCAGCGCTTCTTTGGGCGGTTTGTCAGGAATCAGGCAATCGCATCCGTCGCCGATCAGGTCTTGCCGCCCGGCTTGTTCAAGCGCCTTGCGCACTTCGAAGTAGTTCTCCGGCTTGAAGAATTGCATCAGTGCCCGTTGCAGCTTACGGTCGCGCATCGCCTTGGCGATGTAGACGGGGCGGCGCGTGAACGGGTCGATGCCGGTGTAGTACATCGCGGATGCGACATCCATCGGGGCCGGGATAAAGTCTTGCACCTGATCCGGCTCGTAACCGTTTTGCTTTAGGAACGTGGCGAGGTGAATCATCGCATCCAGGTCACTGCCCGGGTGGCTGGCGATGAAGTAAGGGATGATCTGCTGGCGCTTGCCAGCGGCTTTCGATTCTTCGTGGAACTTCTCGGTGAAGCGCTCAAAGTCGTCGTTGGCCGGCTTGCGCATTTTGTCGAGCACCAGCGGGTCGGTATGCTCGGGCGCAACCTTCAATTGCCCACCAACATGGTGCTGGACTAGTTCGCGAATATACTCCGGCGAACGGTGGACTAGATCCATGCGAATGCCGCTTGAGACCCGCACTTTCTTCACGCCTTCGACTTCTCGGGCGTCTCGCATCAGGTCGATCAACTGGCCGTGGTCTGTTCCGAGCAGCTTGCAAATCTTCGGGTGGACGCATGACTGTCGGCGGCAAATCGCTTCAACCTCGGGCCGCAGGCATTTCATCTCGTACATGTTGGCGGTCGGCCCGCCGATGTCGCTAATGGTACCCTTAAAGTCAGGATCCTTCGCCATCTGCCGAACTTCGCCGACGATCGACTCGTGGCTGCGCGATTGAATCGTGCGACCCTGATGGGCGGTGATCGAACAAAACGTGCAACCGCCGAAACATCCGCGCATGATCGTGACTGAATCCTTGATCATTTCAAACGCAGGAATCTCAGCCGTGTAGCTCGGGTGCGGCTTTCGCGTATAAGGGAAGGCGTAAATCGCATCCATCGCCGCCTGGCTGATTGGAATTGCCGGCGGATTGACGACCACGGCCTGGCGGTCGTGGAATTGAATGAGCCGCTTGGCGTTGTAGGGGTTGGTTTCGTTGTGAATCTGGCGGGTCGCCTCGGCGAAGGTCGGCTTGTCGTCGCGCACTTGTTCGAAGCTGGGCAGTTGGAGCGTAGCGAACGATGCTCCCTCTCCCCCTGGGAGAGGGCTGGGGTGAGGGCGG
>CALBTA010000483.1 GCA_937967755.1 uncultured Planctomycetaceae bacterium
CTCACTTATTTGCCGGCGGCACGGTCATCCGCGCTCAAGCGCTGGCCTCGCTCCCTGAAGCGCTCTGGCCGATGGTACCTTTCGCTTGTGTGGGAAGCATGCTATGGGTCGCCTGGCTCGGTCTGTTCTTTCTCGGCGGTCACCCCGGTGGGTACACAACCGACGTAATCTTCCAATGCGGTGCCCACCTATTGGGCGCGTGCGTCTACGGCAACGTCTTCTGGAACTGGTATCTACTCCGCCGCACGTCGTCACAAGCTGCCAGCTTGTGAACTGATAAGGTCTTTTTGTGATTGCGGAAGTGAACTGGGTTCAAAGCCGAATCTGAATTGAAGTTGTTCAGCGGACAAGCTGGCAGCTTGCCGCTACGAGTCCTTCAACATCTTTACAAATTCGCGCAGCAGCGCGGTGTTGTCGTGCCACGTTCGGGCGGAAACCAGGTTGCCGTCGATGACGAATTCCTGGTCGACATATTCCGCCCCGCCTTGTTGGGCATCGAGCGCGCACTTGGCAACGGTCGTGACGGTACGCCCACCGATCACATCGGCGGCGGATAAAATTTCGATGCCGTGGCAAACGCAGGCGACCGGCTTGCCGGCTGCCATGATTTCCCGCGTGACGCGCAGCAAGTCCTGGTCGTAGCGCAAATATTCCGGCGCTCGGCCGCCCGATAGGAACAGCCCGTCGTAGTCTTCCGGCTTCAAATCGGCAAAGGCAACGGTCGCGCGGATGTGGTAGCCGGGCCGCTCTTCGGTGATGTCCCAAGGCACGGCAGAGTTCGGCGGAATCTCATGCAGCACGGCGTGGTACAGGCGCGCTTCCGGCCCGGCAACCACCACTTCAAACCCATCCTCCGGCAAGCGAAAGAACGGGTAAAACGTATCGAGTACTTCGGTGGCATCACCGATTGGCATGAGAATTTTGGGCATGGCTCATTCGTCTTGTTGTTCGATGCACATCAAATGCGAATATGTCCGCCAGAACATGGCACCGCCGGCGACTGCCGGGGTGGCGCGGGTGGGGTGGCCTAATTCGCTCTTGCCTAACAGCTGGTACTCATCAGCGGCGGCAATGACGTAGACTGTTCCATCGTCGTCGGCGCAGTAAATTTTGCCGCCGACACAAACGGGCGAGCCTGAAAAGTTTCCGCCGATCCGCTGCTGCCAAACAGAATTCCCATCGGCCAGATTGATGCAAGTAACGATGCCGCCGCGGTCGGTCCACAAGTACATCCGGTCGCGGTAGACAATCGGCGTCGGCAGATGGGGAACGCTACGGCTGACCCGCCACACTTCGCGAGCGGTCGTTTCGCGGGCATCCACGCCGGGGCGCACGGCAACGGCGTTCTTCTCCGCCGTGGTGAAACCGCTTAGGCCGATCACCAGCTCATCAGTGAGGACCGGCGAAGCGATGGCCCGTTGTTTGAACGTGCCGAAGACCGAGATTTCCCAGTTCACCTTGCCCGATGCGGGATCAACGGCCGTGATGCCGTGGTGCATGTCGGTGAAAATCAACTCGGGTTTGCGGCCTTTTGTCGTAAAAACGCAGGGCGTGGAATACTGTGTTCGGGCGCTCTCGCGCGGCACACGCCACCGTTGCTCGCCTGTCTTTGCATCGAACGCCAGTAGCGAGCTGGTGCCGTCTTGATCGTTTGCGACGATAACCATGTCGCCGTATACAATCGGAGAAACGGCCGGACCATGCCCGCCGCGAAACCGGCCAAGATCGACCTGCCATTGCGGCTTCCCATCGTGGTCAACGGCGTGCAACGCGCAATCGCCGCCGCCGGTTTGCCACAGGGCATAAACGTGCATCGCATCGCAACAGGGTGTGTTCGTGGCGAAGCTGTTGTTGCCATGCTTTTTGTATTTCGCCAACGGGTAGTCACGCCGCCAAAGCTCCTTGCCGCTTTCTGAATCGAAGCAAAGCAAGTAACGCTTGCCAGCGGACAGATCGGCGCTGGTAACGAAGACCCGCCCGCCCCAAACAACCGGTGAAGAGTGACCTTCGCCTGGCAGTTCCACCACCCAGCGATAGTCATCATCCGTCCACTCGGTCGGGATTGTTTTCGCATCGCTAACGCCGGTGCCGTTGGGGCCGCGGAAACGCGGCCAGTTTTCGCCCTGCGCGGTTGACGCCATTGTTAAGGCAACGCTGCTGGAAACCAAGATCGCTACCGCGAACACGAAAAGTCGTCTCATCGAACCATTACTCCGCAGGTTTCCCAAACCGGCCACAGGCGACCGCCCTCCGCAATCGCGTAAACGCTTGCCCCGTAAGAACTTCCACGATAGCATAGCAGTTAGCGGCCGGCCTTTCATCTTGGGCAACTTCACAGGGAATGAATGGCTTCTGCCGTATTCGATTCTAGCAGCGAGGCGACGACATTGGACGATTCCTTTAATCCGTATGAGCAGTGGCTGGGTTTGCCGCCGGAAGTGGCCGCTATGGGTCAACGGCCCGATCATTACACGCTGCTCGGCTTGCCGCAGTTCGAAGAGGATACGGCGAAGATCAAAGTTGCCGCTGACCAGGCGACGACGCGGGTGCGGAGCTTTCGCCCCGGCGACAAGGCCCGTCTGTGGGCGCAGTTATTGGATGAGTTAGACGAAGCCCGCAAGTGCCTGGGCGATGCCGACGCCCGCGGCCGCTATGACGAGCAATTGAAATCAGGCGGTAACGGCCAGGCCGATGGAGCGACTCCATCGAGCGACGCCGACACAGCGGAGACCGATAACGATTCGCCAGCGCAGAACCCGCCCAGAGGCAACCCGGCGATGTATCCGCCAGGTGCGTTCGCAGCGCCGATGCCTGAGCAGCCGCGTTACGGTCCGGCGGGGCCTCCGCCCGACGATATGCAGCCCACGCCGACGGCGTCCCCCACGCCCGTTGGCGATCCGGCGTTGTTCGCGCCCGGTCACGCCCAGGCCGAGGCAGTCACCGAAAGCCCTTCGCCCCAATCGGCCCCGGCCACGATGCCCGTTTCCGCCCCCGGCCGTTTGCC
>CALBTA010000484.1 GCA_937967755.1 uncultured Planctomycetaceae bacterium
CTTGGGCGATGGATTCACTTTTTTTACCTTGGATGGTGGCCACTTCAGCGCTGGCGTAGTTCGTCAACCCTCGCGCTAACTCGCGCGAAGATTTGTCGCAAATGGAAACCACGTCGCCTTTGTCGAAAGTTCCAGAAACTGAAAGAATGCCGATCGCCAAAAGGCTGCGGCCTTGCTCGCAAATGGCGCGGCGCGCGCCATCATCGACAACAACTGTGCCCCGCGGCTGGGCGGAAAACCCAATCCAACGTTTGAATGGGCTGATCGTCTTGCCCTGAGCGATGAACAGTGTGCCGATCTCTTTCCCCGCGATGATATCCGTCAGCGCGGACGGGTTTCGGCCAGGGGCGATGATGACGTTTTCACCAGCGGTCGTCGCGATCCGCGCTGCCTGAAGTTTGCTGGCCATGCCCCCTTTGCTGAGGCCGGTCTGCTGGTCTCGAACGAGCGCCTTAATCGAGTCGTCAATGGACGCCACGGTCGGAACAATTTTCGACGACGGATCGGCCGGATCGCCGTCGTACAGCCCTTACACATCCGAGAGAATAACCAGCAACTGCGCTTGCACCACGTTGGTCATCAGCGCCGCCAGGTGATCGTTGTCGCCGAACGTAGTGGCCAACTCATCTACCGCGACCGTATCGTTCTCATTCACGACCGGCACGGCGCCAATCTCCAACAAACGCAGCAACGTGTTGCGCACGTTGAGGTAGCGGGCGCGGTCGTTCAAATCGTCGGCGGTCAACAGAATTTGGGCAGCATGGCGGCCATGGCCCCGAAAGTGATGGTCGTAGGCCTCGATCAAATTCGTTTGCCCGATCGCCGCCACGGCTTGCAACCGGGCGAGGCCCTTGGGGCGCTCTGATAATCCCAAGCGGCTGATGCCGGCGCCGACCGCGCCGGAGCTGACCAATACGACTTGCCGCCCACCGTCGAGCAGTACGTTCATTTGCTCTGCCAGGTTTTCAATCCGAGCGCGGTCCAACGTCCCGTCGGCCGCGGTCAGCACGCGAGTCCCCACCTTCACGATGATTCGCCGCGCGGCAGTGGCGACTTCTTGGCGGAGGAGGTCGGTCATGGTGATGGTCGAACGGAGTCAAGGTCCTTAGCGAAGCGGGCATGTGCGATGTCTGGCAAAAATCATCGAAGATATCTGCCCCCCATTTTTTCAAGCTCCTGTAGCAATTGACGAGTTCACACCTGTTTGCGGTTAGGATATCGTCAATTCTCACAAATTGAAACGGAACCATCTGCTCGACAGACGCACGACACTTCGTGGGGGTAGACCTTGGCCGCCGAATTACCTGACAAAGTTCGAGAGCAAATCCGGCGTGCCAAGCTGCCCACCAAAGGGGAAGTACCGTTTATTCCGAAACTGTCCACCAATCGCCAAGGAGACAGAATTATTTGTCGCCGAGAAGTTACTTCAGGACCGAAACGAGGTAAGAAGGGATTTGTAGACGAGCAAGATCGTATTTGGGTGCGAGACTATGCGCACGGAGATTTGCCCGATCATTGGGATGTGCAAATCGATGGTGGAGAAGATTATTTCCGCGTTGATACCGATGGTGTTAGAATATAACCCGTACTTGATACTGCATTTGACGCGTAGGTGATTTGATGGCTGCGAACGAAGAGTCTATGGGTTTAGCTGCGTTCGGTACGTCCGGCGACTGGCAAGTCGAAATCGATCAGTCGATCGACGGCCCCGAAGTCTGGCAACTGCAAATCGAAGGCCGAGCGCTGCTGATCAATTGCGGTATCTCCGGCGCAGACGTAGTCGTTCAGTTGCTCGGATTCTTAGACCGCCAGACCAACGGAAGCGCCTCCGACAGGTTCCGCATCGCGTCGGATACGGAAATCCTTCGCGACGATGAGTTCGGTGATCGCTTCTTCATCCACGTCACCGGGAAGGAAGGTACGACGGTGCGCGCCTGTCTCGTGAGCGAGGACGTACAGCATCTTCGCCAGGCCATCGCCCAAGCCAAAGCAGAACTTGTGCGCGACCAGGTGCTATCGTAGCGTTAGCCGCTCACCTCTTAGAATGTGCGTCTGAAAGATCTGCAGCGCAGGTTCCTTGAGCATCTTGGCCGCAAGCCGTAGAATGCCAGTGAGGCCGGATAATTCCGCCCCCAGCGCCTGCATTCCTTCCCGCCTGCTTCCCGGTTTGCCGCCGTCTCAATGAGCGAACTTTTTCACGAGTGCGGCATTGCCGCGATTTATCATCTGCCGGGCGATGAGGTTAGCCCCCTGTGCCCTGGTAGCCCGGATCAGGCTTCGCGGCTGATTCCGCGGATGCTGCTGGATATTCAAAATCGCGGGCAGCTTTCCGCGGGCATCACCAGCTATCACCCTGATCGTGATCAATTGATAGATACGCACAAAGACATCGGCACAGTCAGCGAGGTGTTTCGGCTTTCGCATTCGGGCAAGCGCGAATCGCTAATGAACGAGTACGCCGGCCGGGCAGCGATTGGGCACGTGCGGTACGCCACTTGCGGGAAGGAAGACCGTAGCTACGCACAGCCGTTTGAGCGCCACCACTTGCAGAAGCACAAGTGGTTCAGCTTTGGTTTCAACGGGCAGTTGGCGAATTACCCAGTGTTGCGTGACGAATTGCTGGCCGGCGGCGACCGCCACCTGACGCGCGAGACCGACACCGAAATCATCATGCACGAGATCAGCCGTGAGTTCTCGGTCAACGACCGGCCCTCGCTGATCGAAGTGATGCGAACCATCGCCAAGCGTTTCGACGGGGCGTACTGCCTGACGTTGCTCAACGCGATGGGCGAGATGCTGCTGGCCAGGGATCCGTTGGGTATCAAGCCGCTGTGCTATGCCAAGGAAGGGCCATTGTTTGCCGCGGCGAGCGAGAGCGTTGCCCTGTTGAACGTCGGGTTTCAGCCGGAAAACATCAAATCGCTGCTGCCAGGTCAGGCGATTTGCATCGCCGATGGTGAGTTTACCATCGAGCGCTTCGCCGACTCGCCGCGCCGCGCACATTGCTTCTTCGAATGGATTTACTTCGCGAACGTCGCCAGTACGTTGGATGATCGTAGCGTGTACCTTTCGCGCACCCGTCTGGGCGAAGAGCTTGCCCGGCTGGAGTTGCTCGATGGCAGCGTGCCGCTGGGCGACGACACCATCGTTGTGCCCGTACCCGACACCAGCAAAGCCGCCGCCGACGCGATGGCCCATGCGCTGCGGATTCCGGTTCGCGAAGGGCTAATCCGCAACCGCTACAGCGGCCGTACGTTCATCGAAGGGGGTGAAGACCGGCGCCGCGCGGCGGAGATTAAATACACGCCGTTGCGGGAAGTGCTGGCGGGCAAGCGGGTGTTGCTGGTCGAAGATTCGATCGTTCGCAGCACCACCATGAAAGTGCTGCTGGGGCGAATTCGAGAATACGGCGAGGCGAAAGAGATTCACGTCCGCGTCGCCTGCCCGCCAATCGTCGCGCCCTGCTTCTACGGAATCGACATGTCAACGGTCGATGAACTCTTCGCCCCGAAGTTCTTAAAAGGCGGTCCGCTAACCGATCAGGTGCAAGCAGAAATGGCGGATGCGATGGGGGCCGATTCGCTGCGTTACCTTCCCGTCGAATCGATCGCCCGCGCCGTTGGTTTTGATCACGACCAACTTTGCCAGGCCTGCATCACCGGTGACTATCCCACGCCACATGGCGAGCGAATGTACCAGATCGCACTTGATAACTGCGGGAACCCGAATGGTTCCCGCACCTACGAGCAGCGGGTGGAAGCAGCTCCATAGCATAGCTGAGAGCGTGTTTTGAAATCCAAAGTAGCCTGTGCCGTCCGCCAATACGACCGGGATTGCTGCTCGGTTACGGCACGCGGAGCGTGCCTATCTACTATTTCAAACACGTTATTAGAGCACGGAGTTATCGCTGCACGCGGGCGGAACCGCCGGCGGCGAACGCTTCGACTTCCGGCAGCGATGCCATCGATACGTCGCCCGTGAACGTGGTGAGCAATGCCCCGTGGGCCCAACCCAGCTTCAATGCTTCCTCGGGTGTGCGCCCATCCATTAGCCCGTAGATCAACCCGGAAGCGAATCCGTCGCCGCCGCCGATGCGGTCGATCACATCAAGCTGGCAGGTCGGGCTGACGAACCGTTGGCCATCGAGCCAAAGCACCGCCGCCCAATCGTGGCGGTTGGTCGAGTGAACTTCGCGCAGCGTGGTGGCGACCATTTTGATGTTGGGGAACTTCTCGACCGCCTGTTCGATCATGCCGAAGAAAGCTTCGGGATCGAGCTTGCCTTTGCGTTCCACATCTTGCCCTTGGATGCCCAGCCCCTTTTGCAGGTCTTCTTCGTTGCCGAACAGGCAATCGACGTGCCCGACGATCTGCGCGATCATCTTTTGACCTTGTTCCAGTCCGCCGATGGTGTCCCACAGTTTCGCACGGTAGTTCAAGTCGAACGACGTGATCGTACCCGCGGCCTGCGCGGCGTGCATTCCTTCCACAATGAGCGGGCTGGTGGTATCGGACAGCGCACCGAAAATCCCGCCGCTGTGAAACCAGCGCACTCCTTGGCCGAAGATACTTTGCCAGTCGAAGTCGCCCGGCTTCAGCATCGCCCCGGCTTCGTTGGCCCGGTTGTAAAAAACGACCGGCGCCCGCACGCCGCCGCCGCGGTCGCTATAGACCGTTGCCATGTTCGGGCCGCGCACGCCGTCGTGCTGGAAGTGTTTATAAAACGGCCGCACGCCCATCTGGCGAACGTTAGTTTGGATCAACTCTCCAACTCCGTTATCAACCATCGCCGCCGCGATGCCGGTCCGCATGCCGAAACAACTAGCCAGGTTGGCGGCACAGTTGTACTCACCGCCCGAAACATGAACGGCAAAGTTGTTAGCCTTGCGAAACGGGATCGTGCCCGGGTCTAGCCGGTGTACCAATGCACCGAGGGCGAGGAAATCGAGATCAGTGTTGTCTGCAGAAGGGATGTTCAGTTGGGGCATGTTCGGAAGGATTCCAGTTGGTTCATTCGTTTAACCGCGCCCCAACGTGAAGCGCGTCACTTGGACGCATCCGACGCGCGCTCCCCGTTGGGTCGCGGTTAAACGACGAGCGCGAAGATTGTTGCACTAAATCGTCACGGACGAAAAACCGCCGTCGACCACGATATTCTGCCCCGTTACGAACGAAGACGCCAGCGGGGCGGCAAGCCAGACGGCCGCACCGGCCAACTCCTCGGGCTTGCCGAAACGGGCCATCGGTGTGTGGCCGATGATCTGTCCGCCGCGCTGCGTGTAGCTGCCATCGTCGTTGAACAGCAGTTTCATGTTCTGTTCCGCGGGGAAGAACCCCGGGCTGATGGCGTTGACCCGCACGCCTTGCGTCGCCCACTCGCGAGCGAGAAATTGCGTGAGGTTGATGACCGCTGCTTTCGCCGCCGAATAAGCAACCACCCGCGAGAGCGGAATCATCCCGGCCATCGACGCGATGTTGATGATGCTTCCCTTCCCTTCGGCCAGCATCATTTCCCCGAACACCTGCGAAGG
>CALBTA010000485.1 GCA_937967755.1 uncultured Planctomycetaceae bacterium
TGTCGCGCATCGCCACGCTGCAATTCACCCGCAGCGTTGGCCAAGCCCGCATGACCTGGCTCGACATTGACGAGACCTACCACACGCTTTCGCACCACGCCAACGACAACAAGGATTCGCAGGAGAAGATGACGAAGATCAACCGGTGGTTCTGCGAGCAGTTGGCGTATCTGGTCAAGCAGCTTGACGAAACGCCGGAGCCGGGCGGCGAAGGGTCGATGCTGGACAACACGACGGTTGTGTGGACCAACGAACTGGGCCAAGGGAACAACCACACGCTGGACAACATCCCCTGGGTGATGGTCGGCGGCGGGCTGGGCTTCGACATGGGCCGCAGCCTTCGTCACAACAACGTGCCGCATAACCGGTTGCTGCTGGCGTTGGCCCACGCCTTTGGCCATGAATTGAAGACGTTCGGCAACCCGAAGTTGTGCGGCGATGGGGCGTTGACGGGGTTGGTATAGATCGAAGGCGGAAGCAATGTTGCGAGTTTTGTTTGCAGCACTGGCGGTCGTATCATTGATCATGATCGCCGGCGTAGTTTTCGCCGGCTTGAAGATTGACAAAACGCGAACGGCGTTGTGGGATGCCGACGACGATGTGGTTGATATCGTCCGCCGCGACATGGCCGGCCAACATCTGGCCGTGACGATCGTATCGCTGCTGTTCTATCTGGCCGCCGCGGGAGTTCTGTTGCTGGGAATCATTCTCGACCGGGCGACGGGTTGGCGGATTGCCCTGGGCGTGGCGATGGCGGGATGTTTGGGAATGGCGCTGTGGTCGCTGCTGTTAGGCCCGGCGGTTAGTTTTGATGAAGTCTATATCGCCTGGGTTGTTTTTCTGCTGTTGCTCGTTGGTATCGGCATCGCCGGCTGCTTGCGCAAAGCCAAGGCGAAAGAGAGCGTTTCGCCTTGATGAGCCTTGCGGAAACACTCGCCCAAGCCGGTTGGCGGCAACGCTGGACGGCCAATGAAGTAGCCCAATTGCACGAGGCGGCCGCGCGCTGTGATGCACAAGGGCGAGAAATTGAAACGCTATCGCGCGATTCTTTCGCCTGCGAGGAATCGGACTTCGCCGCGCGGCTGCGGGGAATCCAACAAGACTTGGAGCACGGAGCCGGCGTTTGTTTGCTGCAAGGGCTGGATATTTCAGCGCGGAGCGAAGAACACTGCCGGCGATTGTTTTGGGCGATTGCGACGCAGTTGGGCACGCCTGTCTCGCAAAGCGCCGCTGGCGAGCGGATCTTCAGTGTCCGCGATGAGGGGTTCCAGATCGGCCAGCCGCAAGCCCGCGGCCCGAACACCCGCAAGCGGCTCAGTTTTCATACCGACCGCTGCGACGTGATCGCTTTTCTATGCTTAAAACAAGCCAAGTGCGGCGGCGAAAATCAGGTTGCCAGTTCGCTGGCAATCTACGAAGCGATGCAGCAACGCCGGCCTGATTTGGTCGAAGTTCTTCAGCAACCGTATTACTTCGCCCGGCACAATGTCGACGCCGGCAACCAACAGCCTTGGTGCCGGCAACCGATCTTTTCGTTTTGCGATGGGCACTTTGCTTGTTGTTACTTGCGGGTTTTGATCGACCGGGCTTATGCAATAGAGGACTTGCCGGAGATGACGGAACGGCAGCGCGAGGCGCTCGACATGATCGAAAGCATCGCTGCGGAACCGGAGATGCATGTGACGTTCCGCCAAGAGCCAGGCGATTTGCTGCTGCTGAACAACTGGATCACGCTGCACCGCCGTGAGGAGTTCGAAGACCACGACGACATCGCCCTGCGCCGCCACATCTTGCGAATCTGGCTGGCGATGCCCAACAGCCGCCCCATCGACCCATTATTCAAGGACAACTACGGCGCGACCGAAGCCGGCGCGATTCGCGGCGGAATGCGGGCCAAAGGCTGATTTTTCCTGGTCAACCGCCGCTGTCCGTGGTAACGTAATTACTGCTGTTGACCCCACGTGCAGATGAAACAGCACGACTTACCGCAAGGAGAAACTAGATGCGACGATGCATTTTCACAGTTGGCTTGATACTCACCATCGCCGCCGGCGCGCTCGCGCAGGACACCCCTTCGCCATCGGACGACGATCGCTTCGACCCCGCCCCGCCGCCGGAAATTGTCGTCCCGGCCGACCCCGAATTGCTTCCGCCACCCTCACGCGATCGGGTGCGGGCGGAAGGCAGGATCGAAGGCAGACTAGCCCCGCCGCTGAAACCTGGCACGATCGTTTCGGGCAACGTGCCGTTGTACCCGCGTGTGCGGGTTGAAGATGCGGATGAGATCCACCCGCGGGCTGTGCCGGTGATCATGGCGGTGATAGACCCGCGCGAAGGGCCGTGGCACCCGCATTACAAAATCAAGCAACGGTTAGCTGGTGGTGACTTGGAAGACGCCCCGGTGCGAGTTGTCTTCGTGAAAGTTTTCCTCCCGCCGCGGGCGATTGAAAAATTCAAAGTTCGCCGCGAGGAGATCGACATCGAAGCCGGCGATTGGGAAATCAACATCGACAGCGAAGATGACGTCGTGAAGATCGAATACGACGACTAAGCCAAGATTTCCTTCACGACGCGGGCCGGCTCAACCCCCGTTAATTTCTGATCCAACCCCTGGTAGCTGAAGGTCAACCGGTTGTGGTCGATGCCTAGCTGGTTCAGGATCGTCGCGTTGAAGTCGCGGATGTGGACCGGGTTTTCCAGAATGTTGTAGCTGTAGTCGTCGGTCTTGCCGTATTCGATGCCGGGCTTGATCCCGCCGCCGGCCATCCACATGGTGAAGCAGCGGCCGTGATGATCGCGGCCGTGGTTGTCCTTGGTCAATTTCCCCTGGGAATAAATGGTGCGGCCGAACTCCCCGCCCCAGATGACCAGCGTGTCATCCAGCATGCCGCGTTGCTTGAGGTCTTTGACCAGGCCGGCGGCTGCTTGGTCGATCGTCTGGTACTGGCCGGTGATGTTCTTGGGGAGGGCCTCATGCTGGTCCCAGCCACGGTGGAACAGTTGCATGAACGGCACGCCCTGCTCGGCCAGGCGGCGGGCGATCAGGCAGTTGCGGGCGAACGTGCCTGGTTTCTTCGCGTCGTCGCCATAAAGTTTGAAGGTCTCTTCCGTCTCATCCGACAGGTCCATAATCGCGGGCACCGATTTTTGCATCCGGAACGCCATTTCGTACTGGGCGATGCGAGTCTGCGTTTCAGGGTCGCCGAACTCTTCGAATTCCTCCTCATTGAGTTTCGCGATGCGGTCGAGCATTCGGCGGCGCATTTCGCGGTCAACGCCCTCGGGGTTTTGCAGATACAACACCGGTTCGTTGCCGCTGCGAATGTTCACGCCTTGGTGCTTGCTGGGCAAAAACCCGCTGCCCCACAGGCGGCTGTACAACGCCTGTTTCTGGCCGGGGCCTTTGCTGATCATCACGATGTAAGCGGGCAGGTTTTCGTTTTCGCTGCCTAGCCCGTAGCTGATCCAACTTCCCAAACTGGCTTTGCCCGGCTGCTGCACGCCGGTGTTGATGTAGGTGATGGCCGGGTCATGATTGATCGCCTCGGTGTTTACGCTTTTGACGATGGCAATGTCGTCAACAATGCCGGCGGTATGCGGCAGGATGTTGCTGACCCAGGTACCATGTTCGCCGTAGCGCTCGAACGTGAACATCGGCGCGACGACAGGGAACGACTTCTGACCGCTGGTCATGCCGGTGATCCGTTGACCCATACGGATCGACGCCGGCAGTTCCTGCCCATGCAGCTTGCGCACTTCGGGGTGGTAATCGAATGTATCGATATGCGAAGGCCCGCCGCACATGAACAGGTAGATCACGCGTTTTGCTTTGGGGGCGAAGTGCGGCAGTGAGGGCAAACCGCGGCCCTCGTGCGAAGCCTGGTCATTGGTGGCTGCGAAGCCGCCAGCGGCGGGAAGCGATCCCATCAGCGAAGCGAGTGCCGCCGCACCAATCGGGCGAGACGCATGCGCCAGCAGTTGACGGCGGTTGAGCAATTCCAGGCGTTGTTGGATGGGGTTCATCGTTGTATCCGTTTCAAGGCTTAGTGTTCGGGTCACTACCCCCGTGTAATCACCACGTCCAAATTCAAGATCATGCTGCACACGATCATCATGGCGGCGTGCTGGGCGGGGTCGATGGATTCGTCGCGCTTACTTTCGCCGATGGCGAGCAGCTTCTTGGCGCGCTCAACGTCAGCTTGGAAGATGGCGAGCTCTTCGTCGTAAGCGCTGCGCAGCAGGGCTATGGTTGATTGCTTCGGCGTTAGGCCCGTGGCTAGGCGGTAGGCGTGGGTGATTTGCTTGTTTAGCGAATCACCACCCTCCTTTTTGGTTCGCTCCGCCAGAACCCGCGCGGCTTCCACGAACTGTGGGTCGTTCAAGGTCACCAGCGCTTGCAGCGGCGTGTTCGTGCGCGAGCGTCGCATGATGCACTTTTCGCGCGTTGGCGCGTCGAAGATCGTCAGGCTGGGCGAAGGGGCGCTGCGTTTCCAATAGGTGTACATGCTGCGGCGGTAGAGTTTTTCGCCTTTGTCTTGCGTGAACCGCTCTCCGCTGAGGCTGACCTCGTTCCACAGACCAGGCGGTTGGTACGGCTTCACGCTCGGCCCGCCGATTGTCTTGACCAGCAAACCGCTGGCGGCCAGGGCGTTGTCGCGAACGAATTCCCCTTGCAGGCGGAACCGCGGCCCGCGGGCGAGCAGACGGTTGTTGGGATCGCGTTCTCGCAACTCGGCGCTCATTCGCCCCGTTTGCCGATAGGTGTGCGACATCACCATTTGCTTCAACATCCGTTTGACGTCCCAACCGCTTTCCACGAAGTCGACCGCCAGCCAGTCGAGCAATGCCGGGTGGCTGGGCCACTCGCCTTGTGCCCCGAAGTCCTCAACCGTTTTCACCAACCCGGTGCCGAACAGCAGATTCCAATACCGGTTGACCGCCACGCGAGCGGTCAGCGGGTGATCCTTCTGCACCAGCCACTGGGCCATGCCCAAGCGGTTCGCTGGGGCACCTTCCGGCGGTTGGGGAAAAACGCTGGGCACGCCCGGTTCGACGGGGCTGTCCTTCTTCGGCGATGCGTAATGCCCGCGGTCGAGCATGAACGTCATGCGCGGCTTGTCGACATCTTTCATCACCATCACCGTGCTGATCGGTTTGGCCGCAGCCGCGGCTTCACCTTGCAACTTGGCGATCTCCTTACTGAGTTGCTGATACGGCTCGTCGTGGTTGGCCAAATAATGGTTGAGCAAAATCGACCGCTCGCCGTCGGTCCATGCGTCGCTCCCCTTCACCAGCAGCGGGCCAATCGTATCGCTGCCGGCCAGCGATTGCACTTCCGCCTGTGACAACAAGCGGTTGTAAATTCGCACATCATCGACTTCACCTTTGAAGGGCGAACCGGGATTCCGCCGCCCGATGTAAAGCGTTTTGTCGGTGATGATCGTGCCGCTTAGGCCGTTCTGTTCGATGTCCCACGGTTGCTCTTTTCCGTCGAAATAAATCTTGATGCCAGCAGCTTTGCTCGGCACATCGTACGTGGCGAAGACGTGTTGCCACTGATCGGGTTTCAGTTGTGTCTTGGTGGTGACTTTCACCGCGTTGTTGGGCCAGGCATTGATAATATGCACTGCCACTTTGCCGCCGGAGACGTAAAGGTCGAACCCGCGGTAGGCGTTGCGATCATCCATGCGGGCAATCGGCGCGCCGCCGCCGGCCCCTTGCGGTTTGACCCATGCCCCGTAGCTGAACGAATCGGTCCGCTGGAAGTTGGCGACGTTGCCGGCGTCAATGAAATTGCTGCCATCACACTTGAATGCGCCCGCATGCTTGCCCGCCGACCAAAGCGGCTTGCCGTGTACCTTGGCGGTATGCGCGGC
>CALBTA010000486.1 GCA_937967755.1 uncultured Planctomycetaceae bacterium
CGTTGTCTTCCAATGCCTTCAGCATTTGCCCGACCGACCAGTCGATGTGTTCAATGGTCAGCTTGTACGCCAGCTTCGGTTCGGCGTCGTAGCGTTCGTCGGACACGAACAGCGGCACGTGCGGCATCGTGTTGGCGAAGTACAAAAAGAACGGCTGATCCTTATTGGCGGTGATGAACTTCACGGCCTCTTCGGTGTAGCGGTCGGTTAGGGTGATTTGGTTGACCGGCGATTCGATGATCTTCTCGTCGTTGTACAGTTCGTTATTGTAAATGTCCCAGCGTTTCTCTTTCCAAATCTTGTCCAGATCGGCCGTGTTGTTTCCCCAACCCTTTTTGCGGGCCATGTCGTTGCTATAAGGCAGGCCGAAGTATTTGTCGAAGCCCTGGGCGGTCGGCAACGTTTGCGGCTTATCACCCACGTGCCACTTGCCAATGCACATCGTCGCATAGCCCTTGGTCTTCAGCATATCGGCGATGGTCACTTCATCAGGATGAAGCCCCACATTCGAACGCGGGCCCAGCACGCCAGGCATGCTGATCCGCGGTTGATAACACCCGGTCAGCAACGACGCCCGCGACGCGCTGCAAACGCAATACGCGGAATAGAAATCGGTGAACTTCATCCCTTCGGTCGCCATGCGGTCGATGTGCGGCGTTTTGATATCGGGCGAACCAAAGCAGCCCAGGTCTTGGTAGCCCTGGTCGTCGTTGAAGACGATCAGAAAGTTCGGTTTCTCGCCGGCTGTCGACGGGCTAGCAACCAGCAGCCCGGTCGCCACGGCGACCAGCACGATGGTGAAAATCGGAACCCGATAGGTTTGCGGCCGCACGAACTTCATGGAAATCTCCCGTGTCAATTAGCAAATGCGGAATAGTTTAACGAGGCAGGCAGCGCGATTGTCGCCAACGCCGCGAAATATGACAGCTACTATAGCAGCGCTGACTTGAGAAGCGAGCTTTCGGCAACATACAATTGAGCGACCTCTACCACTTCACCCGCCCGTTCGTGGCCACAGAAAGCAAAACGCATGACAACGACCAAAGTACAGCCCGAGGCGATGGAACTTCTCGACAGGGTCGGAAAAATGTACGGCCGCGGGCGGTACCTCGATGCGTTGGAACTGGCCGAGCCGCTGGGGCCGCTGACCGATTGGCCGGGCACGCGGGGGCGGCTGTTGGCGGGTCGCATGGCGAACAACCTCGGGGCGCCGCGGTTGGGGCGAGCGCTGCATTTGCTGCTGTTCCGAGAAGACTCGACCGATTGGGACGTGCGGTTCTTCTATGTGTGGGCTCGGTTCGCCCGGCGCGGCCCGCTGGTCGCGTGGCAAAAGATGGAAGCGTTCGGAGAGCCAACGGCCGATGCCCGCGATGTCACTCGCGCCGATTGGCTGGCGCTGAAAGCGCATACGCTGGCGATGTTGCGCGACTTCGAATCGGCCGATGCGCTGATCGAACGGGCCATCGATACCGCGCCCGACCGGCCGTGGGTTTGGGTAGAGAACGCCGGCGTGCTGGAGATGGAAGACCGTTACGAAGAAGCGATTGAATCAGCGCAGCGGGCGCTCGAGCTGCGGCCGTTCTATCGCCCGGCTGTGCAGGCGACGGCCCATGCGCTGGTGCAGCTGAACCGCGACGAGGACGCACTGGAATTGTTGACCGAAGCCAGCGAGAAGTTGCAATGCGGCGATGTCTTCGCCCAGTTGGCGGCGCTGCAAACCGAATTGCGGATGTATGACGATGCGCGGCTAAACCTCGATCAGCTTGAGAAGTATTACCCGCTGAGCCATTACGATCGGCACCGCGACAAGTGGCTGGCTGCCCGCCGTGCAGACGCGGCCTATTTCTGCGGCGATGTGGACGAAGCTGTGCGGTTGGCGAAGGAGTCGGATTCGCCCTTCCACAAGCACATGATCGAAAATTTGGAGAAGAGCGATTCAGGTGACCAGCGTGTCGAACTGCCCGTGCCGTTCGTCCGCCAGCATCACAACACCTGCGGCCCTGCGACGCTATCTTCCATCACGCAGTACTGGCAGCAGCCGGTCGATCACTTGGAAGTCGTCGAAAAGATCTGTTACGACGGCACGCCCGCCTACAGCGAGCGAAGTTGGGCGGAGGAAAACGGCTTCGTCGCCCGCGAGTTCGCCCTGACCTGGGAATCGGGTAAGGCAGTGCTCGATCTCGGTCTGCCGTTCACGCTCACCACGGTCGATCCCGGCAACGCCCATCTGCAAGCGGTACACGGTTACGACGAACGCCGCGGGTCGATGCTCGTCCGCGACCCAGGCGAACGGCATACGTCAGAGTTTCTGGCGGAAAAAATGATCGAACATTACCAGCCCTGCGGCCCGCGGGCGATGGTGATGGTTCCGAAGCAGTGGCTCGAAGGCGATGTTCAATCCAATAGGCAGCCGCTGACCGACTCGCGACTGGGCCGTCAGGGACAAGACGTGGATCGGGCCGAATTCGCGGCGAAGTTCAACGCCATCGAATTACCCGATGCCGAGTTTTACGATCTGTACTATCAGGTCGAGATGGCGCTGCAGCGGCACGACCGTGACGGGGCGCGGGATGTGAACAATCAGATGCGGGCGTTAGATGCCGGGCACCGCCTGACGATCCACGCCCGCCGGGCGATCGCGGCGTACGATGCCGATCAGCCGACGATGCTGGCCTGTGCCGAGCAGTTGCTGAACTTGTACCCCAAGGATGTCAACGTTCGGATGATGCGGCTGTCGCTGCTGGGCGACTTGGGGCGGCGAGATGAACGGCGCGAACGGCTGGAAGAGATCTGTGCGCAGACCGATGCCGATCCGTACTTCTGGCATCAGATGGCGTTGGAACTGAGCAGCGATGCGCGCCAGTACGAACGGGCAACGCAACTCGTTCGCCGTTCGATGCGTTACCGTCCGCTGGACGATCGCGGCATGTCGCTGTTGGCCGACGTGATGTGGGACCGCCCCGAACAACGGGCCGATGCGTTGGTTCTATACCGCTTCGCCGCCTGCTTGGGCGAACGGGATGAAAATCACGCGCGGAGCTACTTGCTCGCTTCCCGCCATCTGCACCGTACTGAGGAAGCAGTGAAGTTTCTGGAAGACCGCTTCCGCCGCTTTGGAAAGCAGAAGAGCTGGGCGGCGCAAACGTTGGTGTGGGCGTTGGAGGTGCTTGACCGCAACAGCGATGCGCTGGCCGTCGTTGACGAGGCTTTGACGAAGCGGCCCGATGATGGCGAATTGTTGCTGTACGCCGCCGATTTCCATTCCCGCTACGGCGGGCACGACCGCGCGCGGGAATTGCTGAACAAGGCGAAGGACAATTCGCACGCCACCGCCTGGATGCGAAGTGCCGCGGGCATCGAAAACAACGAAGGTAACTTGCAGCCGGCCCTGGAGTATTGGCAGAACATTCTGGCCGCTGAGCCACTGGCGCCCGATGCCAACCACATGGTCGCCGAATTGACCGGCGATTTGCAGGGTCGCGAAGCGGCCATCGCCCATTTGCAAGCGGCGATCGAGCGTTTTCCGCACAGCTACGCGCTGCATTCGATGATGATGCAATGGCACGCCGGGACCGAGGCGGCCGAAGCCGAGAAAGCCGCCCGGGCGATGCTGGCGGCGTTCCCGGTCGACGCCTACGCTCGTCGGGAGTTGGCGATTGCATTGGTTCGCGGCCGCAAGTGGGAAGAAGCCCAGGCCGAGACAACGCTCGCCTACGAGATGGAGCCGACCCACCCGCTCGCTTCGTTCCTGCAAGGCAAAATTCACGACGCGGCCGGGCGGACTGATCAGGCGAAGGAGTCGCTCCGCGAGGCGATTCGGGCCAGTATCGACTACGACGCAGCCGTCGCAGCGTTGATCGGCATGTGCGACACGCAGGCCGAGCGCGAAGCGGAACTTTCGTTCATTTACGATCAACTCGTTAACCAGGTCACGTTCGGCGACGGCCTGTTGGCCTATCGCGAATACGCAGGCAGCACCTGGCGGCCGGAAAAAATCGTCAGCCAGTTGCGCGAAGCACGGGCGCAGCGGCCCGACCTGTGGCAAGCCCGCAGTGCGCTGGTGATGCAGCTGTTGGACATGGAGCAAACCGACGAGGCGCTCGAAATTGCGCAGGAGGCGTCGGAGCAATTCCCGCTGTTGCCGCGTGTCTGGCTCGATCTTTCGCAAGTCTACCAGGCCCGCTGCGAAGCGGCTGGCGAGATCGACGCGCTGCAAAAGGCCCTGCAGATCAGTCCGTTCTACAGCGAAGCGTCGCGGTTCCTCGCTGAAGCCTTGCAGCGCGAAGGCCGATTGGACGAAGCCCGCGCGGTGATCGAAAAGGCGATCGCCGGCACGCCGCGGGAAGTTCCCAACTATGGCACGTTGGGCGATGTGCTGTGGGCGCAGGGGCATCATGACGAGGCGATCGAGCAGGTCACCCACGCGGTCACCGTCGAACCGGGTTACGAGTATGGCTGGTTCCAACTGCGGAACTGGACCGCACACTTGGAACGCCCGGATGAGGTGTTCAATCTGTTGCATGATTTGACCGAACGCCGCCCGCAGGAGCCGCGCAGTTGGCGGCTGCTGGCCGACGCGCTGATCGAAACGGGGCAGTTTGAAGAGGCAATCGGTGCGCTCGACCACGCCCTGGAAATCAACCGCCGGGATGTCGATAGCCATAGCTCGAAAGCTTACGTGCTGGTCGAACTCGGCCGTTTTGACGAAGCGCTGGCCGCTTGCCGGCCGGAGATTTTCGGCGACGATCCGCCGATCGAACTGCGGGGCCGCGCCGCCGAGATCATTGCCCGCCGTGGCGACTTTGACGAAGCGATTGCGGCGATGCGGAAAGTGTTGGCCGACGATCCGAACTACATTTGGGCCTGGCGGCAGTTGACCAGTTGGTTCTTCGAACTGCAACGGCTGGATGAATACTTCCAGGCCGCTGATGAATTCGTGCGAGCCGCGCCGCGGTACGCGCTCGCCTGGGGCTATCGGGCGGACGCCAACCGCGCCCGCGAACTGCGCGACGATGCCCTCCGCGATTACAACAAGGCGTTCGAATTGGATCGTTCTTACACGTACGCCGCGCTGTCCCTGATCGACATGCACCTGGAAAACAGCGATCCGGCCGAGGCGGAAGCGGTTTTGACCGCCGCGACCGACATCCCGCCCGATTTGACGCAGGGTAACCAGGTTCGCATCGACGTCGCCCGGCGGAAACTGGACGCGGCGGTCGAGAACTTGGACCGGCTTTGCCAGATGCCGATTTCGGATGAAGATTCGCTGCGCATGGCGATTGCCGATATGTGGGATGCGAACTACGCGGAGGAGGCTTACGACGTTCTGAGCAAGTGGAGCCTTGACGAAAAGGCCAGCCCGTTGGTTGCGCTGGTCTGGGTCCACGCGGGCACGCTTTTGGATAGGACCGGCGAGGTCGGCCGCACGATTGACCGCGCGGCCGCGAACACACCCCAATGGCATTCCGCGGCGCAGCGATACCTGCAAGCGCTGGGCAGCGTGAAAGCCAAAGGCAAGGTGGTGAAATTCCTGCGCAAGCACGCCGCGCTGATTGATGCCGACGATGCCACCTGGGCCGAGGCCGGCGATGCGTTGTACCAGTGCGAAGACCGCCAGGCGGCGATTGATATGCTTTTCGCTTGGCCCAACCGTGAAGCGCGGCCGTACATGCTGTTCTCGCTGGTGTTGGCGCTGTGGGAAGTCGGCCGCGTGGAAGATGCGATCAAAACCGGCGACGCGGCCATGCGGATGGAACCGGACCACACGACCCCGCTGCACGCGCTGTTCCTGGCGATGGGTTATTCCGTGACCGACAAGAAGCGGGCCGCCCGCCGAAAGTTGGAACAGATTTCGCGAGAGGAACTGGCCGAGCCGTTCCACAAACTGTACGATGCGACCGCCATGCTGTTGCAATTGCTGCTGACCCCCAAGGGCGAGTCGAGCTACGGCAAGGATAAACGCATGCTGGCCGGGTCGAGCGCTGGTATTAAAGTCGCCTCGGCGGAAGAACAGGTCGACGCCAATCTGCTGCACCTCAGCCGCGCGGCATTGGCCGATCACTACGGAAAGTCGATGGCCGCCCGCTGGCATCGTTGGCAGTTGAAGAAAGCGTAACGTTGCCGATTCGTAGGGCGCAGTTCCACTGCGCCTGAAACGGAGTGGAACTCCGACCTACTGAGGAAACGCCCAAGCCCATGCCCAAGCGGGAAAAAATCTCCTGTAGCTGCGGCGGCGAGCTTGCTCGGCCTTTGCCCAAGAAGTGCCCTCACTGCGGAGCGTTAATCGTTGGCGTTCGACGCCGGCTTTGGCCCTTGGTCTGGCCTGTGCTGGTGATTATCCTGATGTTCGCCTCCCTCGCCGGGTTGCTCTGGTGGGTTGGCGGGGCATCTTGATTGAATTACAAACTGGCGTAGCGGGGCTTCCGCCGAGTCATAGCTCTCAAAAGGCACCACCATGTCCGAACCCTACCAACCGCCCGAGAAGGATGCCGGCGACGCGAAATCCCAGGAGAAGAAAAAAGGCAGCGGCCTGCTGCGAATCATTCTGTTCGCCATTTTGCTGGTGATGGTCGGGCTGCTGGGGCTGGATCTCTACGCTCGCAATGCTTCCAAGACGGCCTTCGAAAAGGTCGTCAAGCAGGTGGAACAAAAGACCAAGGCTCCGCCCGAAGAGATCCACAAGTTGCTCGGCCGCGAACCCGACCAACCGATCGAAACCAAGGAACACTATTTTCAAGAGACGTATTCCTGGCAGCGGGGCAACCTGCTGAAGAAGGAATACATCAAGGTGCTGTACGCCAATGAGGACGACGAGCCGAAGCTGCACGAGGTCGTTCGCAACGTCGAACCGGAGATGAACGACATCCCCAACCCCGAACCGGCGGAACTCGACCCGGCTGACGTTGATCCGGTGCGGGACGGTATCGTTGATCCGGGCGCAGCGGACGCCGAAGAGCCAACCGCCGACGGCGACGCCGATGAGGGAGCCGAACCGGGCGATGCTGACGAACCATCCGACGAGTCGGAGCCGACCGACGGCGAACCGGACGACAGCGAAGAAGCGACCGACGAAGGTGCGTAGTACGGACCTCCCGATCCGTACACGCTGGCGAAAAATACGGTAGGCCGAATGGAATTCCGCCCTACGGCTCACCCGTAATCTCTTGCGCACCAACGACGCGCCACGTCCCGCCGGCGTCGGTGCTGGCCCGTTCGACGATCAGGTTGAAACGCAGGTGTTTACTTTCAGGTGAATTCATTTCATAGCTAAGAATCACATGCTCCGCCCCTTCGTAGCGGGCGAATTGCGAATTCTGTAGCTCGAATTCGGCTTCCTCGGGCGCTGCGATGATCTCTTTCAGCGGCGGTTGCGAAAAGAGCAGATCGACGTCCGCCTGAGCCTCGCTGTTGTTGACGTAGTAGTGCGACAGCGAAGTTCCCGGCAACTGCCGCTTGGCCGCGAGCAAATGCAATTGATGGGCGCGGTGCAACTCTCCGTTCCTGGCAAGCTGCATCCAACTCTCGCCGAATTCTTGCGCTTCACTCCGCAGCACAGCCCCGCGGGAGACCGTCAAGCTGATCGCCAGTGAGGAAAACAGCAGCGCCAAGGCAATCGCGGCAATCGCAGCCGTTCGCCCAATGAGCGCCCCCTCGCTGCGCGCAATTTGCCGTAGGGCGAGCGAAGCGACCAACAACGCAATCACCGGAACGATCAGCAGCAGCAAAGTGGTCAGCGCCAACGCCGAAGCCAACCCCAGCAATAGCGCCACAATCGCCATCGGGCTAATCGCGCCGTACTCCACCAAATCCGCTTCAGTCGGTGGCGTGAGGGTGGGAGATTCGCTCATGAGTCGTCAATTCGTGCCGCGAAAATCCACGCGCATGGCACCTTTTTCCTTGTTGTATTCTTCCAACGCTCGGCGGCGGGCACCGTACTTAAAGATGAACCTACTTTTGGGGTCGAACGTGCGCTGGCCCCACCAGCGGGCGAGCGCGCCGGTGCTGTAGCCATCATCCTTCGCTCCGGACCGCTTTTGGACAACCGCCAGCCAGAAGCGGTCGGGCGCGAGGATACCGGCGAAGTGGTTGGGCAAGTTCTTGTCGATAATCAGGCCGCCGTCGGCCTTTGTCGCGTTGTGAAAGCTGCCGCCGATGGGGCGTTCAGCCAGCGGGGCCAGGTGCAATGTCATACAAGTGAACGACATCATCACCCAGCCGACCAGCAGAGCAACGATGGCCCGTCCGGCGTGTTCGACCGGGGCTTTGAATTTTACCTTGGTTTTGGTGAGGAAATCGGTAGTCGTTCGCATGATGACCATGGCGACGACGAAGATCAT
>CALBTA010000487.1 GCA_937967755.1 uncultured Planctomycetaceae bacterium
CCAGCAGCAACGGGTAAGGCTCACCCCCTTGCAAGCCGCTGTTCTCGCTGAAGTACTCCCGCGTCGCCCGCAAAGTCGCCGCCAGCGGGTTGCCCGGCCCGCCGTCTTGCAAATCCGAAGGCAGCAAAATATGCCCCTCCGGGTGAATGATGAGCTGATCGCCCCGGCATTCCAGATAAATCGGCCGCCGCCTCGTGCTGCGCGGCTCGTCATACGGAACGATCGAGTAGCTGCGAGGTTTTGCCGCCGCGCTGCGCTGGGCCGCTTCCAATTCGGCGGCTGCGGTTTGAATTTGCTGCTGAAGGCGAGCCAGTTCGGCCCGCTGCTGTTGGTGTGACGAAGAATCTTCCTGGTGCGCCTGTTTGAGAACCTGGTAGTCGGCTTCCAGTTGGGCAAGCTGCTGGCGCAGCCGGCGGATGTGATCTTCCAGGTGGCTGAGCGTCAAGCTGGAAGTTTGCAGCTTCTGTTGCATTGCGCTGCGGATGTCGGCAAGCTGCTTCGCCATCGCGCTGATCTTCTCTGCCTCTTCCTCGGCCCGTCGCTTGCGCAGCAGCAGTTCGCCGGCATCGACTTCGGCGACCGCTTCGGGCTGGGCCGTCTCACTGGCTTCGACGCGCGCGCGTTGTACCAGCACGAGCAGCAAGACGATGAGCGAACCCATCGTGCAAAGCAGCACGGCGAGGAACGGGAACAGCGAGAATTCGGTTCCGCTCTTGGCGGCGCGGCGTCTCATGCGGCTCGCCCTGACGATTGATCGGTTGCTGAATTTTCGCCAAGCTGCACGCCGGCGGAACCACCTCCGCCCAAGCGGGCATTCAACAGGTGAATGGCCGCGGCCAGGCTCATCACGGTGTCCTCAAAATTCTTCGCGCCGGCCAATGCGTTCAGGTTGTTGTTCAACGCATCTTGCAAATGCGTCACCCGGCCCGAGGCTTCGACCGCCTGCTGCATGATCTCGCCTTGGCGGGAAAGTTCGGCTTGCTGCTGCTGCGCCGCTTTGGCGTAAGTAATCATCGCGGCGGCCAACCGCTGGCTGAGTTGCTCAGCACGCTCAGCGGACTGGGCTTCGCTGGCGGCGAGGTGATCGGCGTGCAACTTCAAGCTGCTGGAAAGCGACTGCTCCAGCGCCTGTTGCGTCTGCTCAGTCGCCGATTGCTCAAGCGTTGCCCAACGCTGGTGCGCGGCGTCGATGGTTTCTTGCCACAATTCGGCCTGCCGGTTGACAAGCTGTTCGCTCGCCCCGATCACCGCTTTGGCCATGTTGTGAATCGCCTTGACCTGCGGGTCGCTGCCACCGCCCATTTCTTGGAACCGGCCGATCAGCATCTCGCCAGCCCGCTGATCGACGGTCGCCAGCAGTTCGGTCTCCACGCGCTCGATGAGGAATGACGCGAACATCAACACCATCGAAAGAGCCAGCGCGGTGGCGGTCGTATTGAACGCGACACCCAGGTTCTGTGTCAACGCATCGATGCCTTCGCGCGCCGCCAGTTGTTCCGGAGAAAGGTTCGTAATCGCCAGCGTGATGCCGATGACCGTGCCGAGGAAGCCGAGGATCGGAATCGCCCAAATGATCAGCCGCGGCAACGCGTAGCCATCTTGCTGACGGGCGGCGTCGATGTCGGATTGGAAGCGAAGTTGCTCGTCCAACTCCGCGGCCGAGCCTTTGCGATCGACGTACTGCAGCGCCTCTCGCAACCGGCGGCCGAGATAGCTATCAGCCATCGCCGCCGGTAACTGCTGCAACTTCGCCAGCAACTCGCGGCAATCTTCGGGCGAGTCGCCCGCTTCGTTGGCCGCGGCCAGTTTGAACTTATCGACCGTGGCGTGCTGGCGCAGCACATCGATCAGTTTCAACCCCAGCGCCGCCATGCCGACGAAGAACATCGCCGTCTCGATGTACTCGACCGGGTGGCCCGCCAGGTAGTCGTCGATCAACGGGCTGGAAAGGATTCCCTGCCGCACGAGGGTATAAAACGCGACCCAAGCCGCCATGCCCCAGATCAACGGCCAGCCCATCTGGCCCGCCAGCAGCATCAGGAAATTTCGCTTTGTTTGTCGTGGTTGGCTCACCGGAGAGCATCCTTTCTCTTGTGTCCAATGCCCGGCAATCCCCGCCGGGGCGCAACGGTCGCGCTGCCCTCAAAATCGGCCTAATCGATACAGTTTATGAAGCGAAAGATCGCCGCTGGCGAAGATTAGGCGTGAAGTGACAGCAGCGACTGCGTGCAATCGTGTTTCA
Organism: uncultured Planctomycetaceae bacterium; assembly: GCA_937967755.1. Taxonomy (GTDB): domain Bacteria; phylum Planctomycetota; class Planctomycetia; order Pirellulales; family Pirellulaceae; genus CALBTA01. The sequence goes on from CALBTA010000487.1 coordinate 2,243, forward strand.
ATCGCATCGAAGTGCTCCTTACGGTTGAACGGCGGCCAGCGTTCACGCTCGAGTTGAGCGAAGCCGCGAGCGGCGGACGCTGTGTTTGAATAAGCACAGCGCTGGAAAAGGCACTGCGCTGGAATAACTGACATATCCGTTAGATGTTGCCAAAGTCGTGTTGTTTGACAGCCGATACTAATCTTCGTTCCCTCACTGCGCCGCCGCGCATTCATTACCCCAATTCATTGATATTCCCAGGGGGGACGTTGGTCCGGTGCGAGTCAAACGACTCGCCCGGACCATTTTTTTGGCACGCCCACACCCACACCAGCCCGAAGTGCCAGTAGTAAAGGCGTGCATTTTGATTGAACTGTTTGGTCGAAGGCCATACTCACGCCGAGGTGCGTTCCTTGTGAATATGGCCTTCGGCCAAATCTCTGTCGTGAACCACGACTTCCTAGGGCGTTGCCCTAGGCTACGATGACGGAGGCCTTCGGCCAAACTTGAAGAAGCAGAGCTTCTAATCTTGCGCTTCGGATTGGTGTCTCTTCCATCCGGTGTCACAGGGCGACGTTGCTTGCTATACTTGCCCGCTTGGCAAATCTCTGCAACGCATAAAAAGGAGCTGGCTGTGCCTTCGACCCCGGTTTTGGAAACTTCTTTGGCGTCTCTTCCCGTTCGCCGCGGCAAGGTGCGGGACATTTACGACTTGGGCGAGCAGTTGCTGTTGGTCAGCACCGACCGCATCAGTGCGTTCGATTTCGTGCTGCCCACGGGAATCAACGACAAAGGCCGCGTGTTAACCCAAATCGCCGCATTCTGGTTTGACCAGTTAAAGGAACCGAACCATCTGCAATCGACCGACATCGATCAAATCGCCAATGCTGTCTCCGGGGGCCTCAGCGATTCCGACCGCGAGATGCTCGACGGCCGGACGACCCTCTGCCGGAAGACTTCGGTGATTCCGGTCGAATGCGTCGTCCGCGGCTACCTGGTCGGTTCGGGGTGGAAGGATTATCAGAAAACCGGCGAGGTCTGCGGGCACAAGCTGCCGTCCGGTTTGCAACAGGCGCAGCAGTTGGATGAAGTGATCTTCACGCCGGCCACCAAGGAGGACGAAGGCCACGATGAAAATATCTCGTTCGAGCGCATGGTCGAGATCGTGGGCAGCGATGTCGCCGAAGAGCTGCGCCGCCGCAGCATTGACATTTACCTCCGCGGGGCCGAGTACGCCCGCCAGCGCGGCATCATCATCGCCGATACGAAGTTCGAATTCGGCGTTGTCGGCGATGAGATCATTTTGATCGACGAAGTCTTGACACCGGACAGCTCACGTTTCTGGCCGGCCGATCAATACCAGGTCGGTTCCAACCCGCCGTCATACGACAAGCAATTTGTCCGCGATTGGCTGGAAACCACCGGCTGGAACAAGCAAGGCGACCCGCCGGAAATTCCCGCCGACGTCGTCGCCAAAACCCGCGAAAAATACATCGAAGCCTACGAGCGCCTCACCGAGGCCCCGTTCGCCTGGAAGTAAAAAGCCACGCGACACAATTCCACCAAGGGTAGAACGGATCGCCGATCCTTCCTACCCTTTTTCTACGCGCTCAAACGTGGAACAAGTCTCCAGACTTGTTCAAAATCGGCCTCCCCATCCCGAATATCCCTCACTTCCATTCCCTCGCCGACAGTCGGTTACCGATCAAGCACTTTCGATTCGGTAGAGTTTCTTCAAGGGAGATGGGAGGATGAAGGAGATAGGGAGGTGTTGGTTTGATTAGCACAAGCGTGACGCATGG
>CALBTA010000488.1 GCA_937967755.1 uncultured Planctomycetaceae bacterium
CAGCTCGGCGTTGATCGTCCCCTCCCACCACGCCGCACCGGCCGACGCCAAAGTGCTTTCCGCCCCCTACAACAACCTGGCGTTTATGCACGGCCAGCTTGGCGATGAAGCCAAATCAAAGCATTACGCGGCAATGGCCAACCGCCTGAATGTGGAGACGCAGCGTTAGGCTTGGCAGCGGACTTCTAGCCTGCGAATCGTTTGTGTCGATCTCGCATAGGCGGTAGACTCACAGGCGTGTCTCAATTCGTCATCGAAATGCCTCGCCGCTTGCGACCGCCGTGTTTCTCAAACTGCTGTTACTGCTGATCGTAGTTCCGCTCGTGGAGCTACTGCTATTGCTGGTGATCAGCCAGTATTTTCTAAATTGGTACGCCACGTTCGCTTTGGTGGTCGTCACGGGCATTGTTGGAGCCTGGCTGGCACAGTGGCAAGGTACGCGGGCGTTCGGCCGAATTCGCAACGACCTGGCGGCAGGGCAAATGCCAACCGAAGCGGTGACCGATGCCGTATTGATCTTCATCGCCGGTGCGTTCTTGATGACTCCTGGAATCTTGACCGACATCGCGGGTTTCACGCTGTTGGTCCCGGCGGGCCGCCGGTTGGTAAAGCACTTCGTGATGCGGTGGTTCAAGGCGTACTTCAAGATCGAATCCGCGACCGCCGGCGGCGTTGGCCGCGGGGTGAATTCCGATAGCGTGATTGATTCCTACGCGGTCGATCCCCCCGCCGGTGAGGAAGCTTCGCCCGGCGGTTAACAACGCAATATTTTGAGAAGCGGGAACAAACAGGTTAGCAATTGCGTCATAATGGGGCGGGGCATTTCCAACTCTGCCGCTTAAGGACCCAAACCGATGCCGCTGACCAAACCGCTGCTTCTGATCGCCGCGTTGACCATCCTGACGACACCCGCCATCGCTGCCATGCCTGACGCCAGCATTCCGCCGATTCAAGAAGTGGCCAGCGCCGCGCCCACTGGCGAAGCTTTCGGCGCTGCCAAACGAGGCACACCCTTGGTGCTGACCTCGGCGGACGAAGCCAGCAAGTATTTCGGCGAAGAAGCGCTCGCCGCGCTGGAAGACGCCGTCGATTTTGAGAAGCAAACCGTGTTGCTGTTCGCCTGGAGAGGATCAGGGCAAGACAAGCTGAACTACGTTGTGGCCGAATCGTTCCCGGAACAGATCACGTTTTCAATCCAGCCTGGAAGGACGCGCGATTTGCGGTCGCACGTTAAGGTGTTCGCCCTTCGCAAGAACGTGAAGTGGTCGGCCGGGCGCTAATGCTTTTGCGAACGCGGGCCAGCACCAGCAGGCTTCCGGCGAGCGCCAGCGCGGGAAGCCAAATCATTTCCGGCTCGGGCACGGCGGTCACTTCCAGCGAATCGATGCGAACATCGCTGCCCACGGGTACGTCGACGAAGTTCCCCGTGGCCGCTTGAAATGTTCCCAAGCGGATTGTATCGACCGTAGAGAAATCGACGCCGGCGAAATCGGTCTTCTGGTACGTGTGTGTAAAGTTGCCGTCGGTCGATAGCAAAAGTTCGCTGCGCCCAAAGTTGGAGTTGGTGTCTTCCACAAACAGGCCGAGCAACGTTCCAGTTCCACTGGCGGCGGCAGGGTCGATGAAGCCCGAGATGGTCACGCCGTCGCCGAACGAAAGATCGGCTCCGCCTAAATCCAGGTAGCTTACGTCGAAGCGGCCGCTGACCGTTGAGTGGGCGGAGTAGAACAGCGCATCGGAATCAACCCCCAAGCGGGCGCGGCCCAAGCCAGAATTCGTCTTTTCGGCAAACAGTTCCCTGCTTCCGGAAGCCGGCACGATATTGCCCGACTGCGGGCCGGCCATGCTGTTGGTTGCACCGCCGCCGGTCGAATCGCTGGCCGGGCCTTGCGAAGCGGTGAAGATGTCGATCGTCATGCCGGTTGCCGATGTCGACAACCCGACCACCAGCCAGGTGATGGCCAAACTTCTTCCGATCAGGTGTATTGAAATTCTGCGCATTCTCTGTTCCCTGTCACGGCAGTAATTGTACAGGAAACGCCGGCGAGTCGATGCCCTCTCTGTGGGAATCTTCACCCACCAACGGAGGATTTCCGGCAACGCCCACGCCAGGCCGCACACGCGGCCAACGCCGCCACGATGATCCACATGGCGATCGATGCCGGTTCGGGGATGGCCGCGGGTTCAACGTTTGCTTCGAATTGCTGGAGCGTAATGTCGCCACCCGGCGGAATGTCAACGAACATCCCGCTGTCGTTAAATGACCCGAGCCGCAAACGGCCTATCTGCGATAGGTCGACCCCACCGAAATCACCAAAGGGCACGTCTTGTTGGAACGGGCCGGGCGCGTTGAGCACGAAATCGCTCGACGCCGAATTCAAGCTGGTATCTTCCACGAGGATGCCCAGCGTTGTGCCCGATCCGCTGGCGGCTGACGAATCGATCGAGCCGGTCAACGTCAGCTTGTCGAACGCGGAAAGGTCGACCCCGCCGAGGTTGTCGTACTCAATGAACAACGCGCTGGTGACCGCACCCAACGCATCGTGCAATGCCGCGCCGGGGAAAATTTCGGCTTCCACGCTTCCGCTGGCGTTGTTCGTCTTCGACACACCCAACACCCGCGACCCACCCGGCGGAACGACTGTGCCGGCAATTGGTCCGTTCAAGGTGGACGACGTAAAGACGCCGTCGTTGGTCGAATCGATCGCCGGCCCTTGCGGCGTGCTGAAGTCGTCAATGGGCGCAGCGTAGCCCAGGCACACCACCGCCAAGATGACGATCAGTATTCCGGTTGGAAATGACGCTGCCTTGGTGAACATCGCGTGGTCAGTATCTCTGCAACGGTTCGCGCTCTCCCTCGGTTGCGACCAGTCTACCAGAGAGTTTGGTCCACGTACACTTTTTCATAAGTTCTCGTATTTTGCGGCTTCTGTCAACCAAAATTGATGAAGAGATGCCGGCGAATACCAAGAACAAGAGACGCCCGGTGCAAGCCGATTGGATCGACGAGACACCGGGCAGTCCGATGGGGATCGTAGCCGGCCATAGCCGGATGTCTGCATGCCTCGCCTAATTCGCGGGGCGTTCACGCCGCTGGGGCTTGCCTTGCCGCTCAGGCCGGGGGCGGTCTTTTCCGCCGCGCTCCTGACGCATTTTCTCGAAGCGTTCCTTCATCGCGGCTTTCGCAGCGGCGCGCTCCTCTTCGTTGAGTTTGCCGTCTTCATCCTTGTCGAACTCAGCGATGATCTTTTCGCGATCGAAGCCCGGCCGCCCACGTCGTTGACCTTCACCGCGTTGCCCTTCGCCACGCTTGGCCCGCATCTCGGCGAAATGTGCCTTCAGTGCGGCTTTCTCTTCCTCGTTCAAATCACCGCTTTCATCCTTGTCGAACTTCTTCATCAGCGCCGCGCGATCGAAATTACCGGGTCCGCCACGGCGGCGGTCGCCTTGCTTACCGCCGCGTTCGGCGAACGCAGCCCGGGCAGCGGCCCGTTCTTCTTCATCCAGGTCACCACTTTCATCCTTATCGAACCGCTTCAAGAACTCAGCCCTCCGCGCGTCGCGGTCCGCACCATCGCGGTCTGCTCGGTCACGTTGCGCGTTCGCACCGCGTTCTCCCTTGTCGCCACCGCGGCGTTTGCCTTCACCTTCGTCCGCTTGCAACGTGCCGAAGGCAAGACAACCAAAGATCGCGGCCAGGAACATGGTCATTCGCATGTTTGCAACTCCCTCAAAAAACGTTGTTCATTTTTGGCGGTGGAACCAGCCCTGGCGGCCGGTCGAAATCCCCGCTGCTGGAGATAGAACACCAAGGCCCAACCAAAGTTTCGTTGGATTTCTTAACACGGTGGCTGGAAACTCCCGCTACCGGCGAGCACCATCGACAAATAGCTTCGCCGAACCACGTCCTCCAGCCCCAGCCG
>CALBTA010000489.1 GCA_937967755.1 uncultured Planctomycetaceae bacterium
GTTGCGAGGGCGTCGCGGCCCGCTCGCGGCTTCGCCCTTTTTCGACTTCGTTCTCGCTGCCGGTTTGGTTTCTTCGGATTTTGCCTTTCTGTTTGCGGACGATTCAGCAGCAGCGGCGCTGGCGGAAAGTTCGGCGATTTCGTCTTCGTCACTACCGGAAGCCGCATCGCCACCCTGCATACGTTCCCACTCTTCGACTGAGAGCATTACCTCGCGCGCCTGGCTCCCGGCATATTGGCCGACGATGTTGTCTTCAGCCATGAAATCAATCAGACGCGCCGCCCGGCCATAACCGATGCCGAGGTTTCGTTGCAATAGCGAGACGCTACCGCGCTGCTCGCGAACGACGATGTCGATCGCCGATTCGTAAAGCTCGTCGCGGCTTTTCAGCTTGTCGTTGTCAGGCGTTTCGCCATCGCCAGCCGGTTTGAGTTGCACCAATTCCTGAACGAAATTCTGCTCACCGGTGCTGCACTGGGCAACTACGGAATCGATTTCATCATCCGAAAGGAACGTGCCCTGCCCGCGCAGCAACTGGCTGGTTCCCGGCTTGAGGAACAACATATCACCATCGCCCAGCAGTTTGTCGGCACCCATCTCGTCCAGCACCACCCGGCTATCGGTTCGGCTGGCGACTTGGAACGACAGGCGGGCGGGCAAGTTCGATTTAATCAGCCCGGTAATCACATCGACCGTCGGCTTCTGCGTGGCCAATATCAAGTGAATGCCGACCGCCCGGCTCTTTTGAGCGAGGCGGATGATGTGTTGCTCCACTTCTTTGCCGGCGACCATCATCATGTCGGCAATCTCATCCGCCACGATGACAATATACGGCAGGTGCAAAGGCACGGATTGCTTGTCTTCGTCCGATTCGACATCCATCCGCTCGAACAGTTCTTCCTCACCAAGTTGGTTGTACGAGCTGATCTGCCGTACGCCCGCCTTGGCCAGCAGCGAATACCGCTCTTCCATCTTCTCAACCGCCCACGCCAGAATCGCCTCGGCCTTCCGCATGTCGGTAACGACAGGGTGCATCAAGTGCGGCAAGCTGCCGTAACCCGAAAGCTCGACCATCTTCGGGTCGATCATCAGCATCCGCACTTCATCGGGGCGGCGGGTCATTAGGATCGACGAGATGATCGCATTCAGGCAGACCGACTTACCAGTTCCCGTCCGCCCGGCGATCAGCAAGTGCGGCATCCGGGCCAGATCTTCGACCATCGGGTGGCCGGAAACATCTTTGCCCAGGAAGATTGGGATGTTCATCTTCTTGGCCCGCGTGCCGGTCTCTTCCATCACATCGCGCAGGCGGACCATCTGCCGGTTGGTATTGGGGACTTCAATGCCGACGGTGTTCTTGCCGGGAATCGGCGCCACGATCCGAACACTGGGGACGCGCAGTGCAATCGCCAAATCGTCAGCTAGGTTCGTAATTTTGGAGAGGCGGAGGCCAGCTTCCAGTTCAATTTCGTACTGCGCGATGACCGGGCCCGTTTCGATCTCGACGACCTTCACGTTGAAACCGAAACTTTGGAACGTCTGCTCCAACATGCGGGCTTTTTGCAGCACTTCGGCCTCTTGCGCATCGAACGCAAAGTCGTCGCCTTCCAACAACAGGTCAAGCGGCGGCAACTCGTAATCTTCTGGATCGGCCAAATCGGCGGCGGCGGCGTCGAGGTGGTGCATCACCTCTTCACGTTTTTTGTCTTGAGCTTGCTTCTTGCTCTTCTTCGATTTCACCTTCGGGCGAGAAAGAAATTTCGGGGCGGGAACGGACTGTGCCGTTTCTTCCGCGGCTTCTTCCTCTTCCGCCTCGCTCTCGTCAACTTCATCATAAACTTCGTCGTCACCTTCGGCGACTTCGTCCTCGAGTTTCTCTTCCTCCGCGGCCTGTTTGCGCCCTAGGAATTTGATGCGCGGTCCGGCCGGCTCTTCTTCCTCGACTTCGTCTTCTTCGACCTCTTCTTCAGCGACTTCCTCTTCGTCCTCGTATTCTTCGTACTCTTCGTCCAGCAGTTCTTCGTCTTCAACTTCGGCGTCTGCCTCTTCGTGTTGTACCTCGTCGATGCGCGTGCCGAGATCGTCAACGCGAATCTTGGCATCCGCTTTAACGCGGGCGAGGCGGGCTTCGCGGCGGGCGCGGCGACGCTCGACTTGTCCTTTCACGCCGCGAACGACGCCCCGCGAAACGCCACGGGCGACCGGCAATCCGACCGCCATGGCCAATTGCAGCAGTACGTAGTCGGTACACAACATCAACCCGGCGACCAAGATCGTCAGCGAAAGAATCACCGCGCCGGTCGTTGCGAAGTGGCCGAGCAACAATCCGCTGCCCAGCGCCCCAAGGTAACCGCCAGGTCCCACAGCCGGCCCGACGCCTAGCGGCCCCAGCACCAACGTGAACAAACTGGTGGAACCAACCAATGAGACCAACCATCCAAATGTGCGAACTGTCGGCGCTGCAATCGGCCGCCGCGTCAGCAATAATACAGCGACCACACCCAAGGTCATCGCCAGATAGTAAGCGCCGAAACCCAAACCGGTCAGCGACATATCGGCGAGCATCGCCCCCAACCGGCCGCAAACATTCGTCACTTCCTCACCCGCCGGGTAGACCGACGGCAGGGGCTGATAGACCAGCGATACTGGCCACAACGCTTCGGCGAGCGGGTCGGCCGGATTGTGCGTCGCCAGCGAAAGCGCAAAGAAAGCCACCAGCGCGGCAAGCGACAGGGCGAAGATGTCTTGGCGTAGATTTCGGTCTTCAAACATGGACGCGCGGTACCGCTTCGGCGCGGTGGTAGAAGAAATCGGCAGTACCGGCAACTTGCCGGCGAAGCTATCGGGGCGCGTCCTTGCCCAGATTTGAATTCCGTTCGTATAGGTAGTAATCGGCCGCCGGTGCCGTGAACCTCAAACACCAGCCCGCACGGCGGGGGCTTTACCGAAACCGCAAGACCGCGCCGCCGGTCAGGACATGAGCATCTGGCACAACAGGTACACTGCGAACAATCGGCGCGCAGCACGGCACGATGTTTGGCCGCCGGAAGTATAGCTCACAAATGGCCACTGTGACGGCGGAGCCTGCATTTGTTAGCAAGAAATTCGCGTCTGGGAAGCGGTTGTACTCGTCCTACGGGATGTAACGGTTTGAGGTTCGCCATCCGGCGGTCGCAATGCCAGACTGGGTCGGGTGGCCGTGGAAAATGCTAGGTTTTCAGCAGTAAGATTGCCCCTCTTCTCCACGATTCACCCACAACCTTGCTAGTTGTTCGGAGCGTTCCATGCACGTAGCGATTCCTGTCATGTTTCGTTTGTTGCCGGGCCTGTTTATGTTGGCATGCTTTGCCTTCACGAGTTTGGGTGCAGACGCCCAAGACTTTTCGAGCAATCTGGTCGCCTATTGGAAGCTTGACGACGGCAGTGGAACGACAGCGGTTGACTCCTCGGGCAATGGACATGACGGAACCGTTACTGGTAATCCCGCGTGGCAGTCGTCAGCCAAGATCGCTGGCGGTCTGGATTTTGAGACGACCGACGGTGTCGATCGCATTGACGTGGGAACTTTCGATCTTTCAGGAAGCGGCGTATCGATTGCCGCATGGATTCGTTGGGAGAATGGGTTCAGTGATTCCCGAATCGTCATCAAATCGAACTCGAACAACGGTGCCGATCAGCTTTGGGGAATGACAGTGACCTCGAACGGGCGTGTTGACTTTCGCATCCGCGTTGGTGGAACGTTTGTCCAACTAGACTCCGCCGGCGGGGCGACCACTTCGGGGCAGTGGCACCATGTCGCTGGAACCTATGACGGAACGACCATGCGGCTCTATATCGACGGAACGGAAGTAGCCTCGACAGCGCACAAAGTTGGCGGTGCCGTTGATCAGGATGCTTCGGCCCCGGTTGCACTTGGCGACTCG
>CALBTA010000490.1 GCA_937967755.1 uncultured Planctomycetaceae bacterium
GCGGAGGCGCCCATTGCCGTCAGCTTTCCCTAAATGTTGGCCAGTGCGTCGGCGCGGCTGCCGGGGTCGGCGATGGAGTTCGCCAGTTCCGTGGCGTCTTCGGTCAGTTGCTTGGCTTGATCGGCATCGCCAACCTGGTGGTACGAATAGGCCAGAGCGATGGTTGCTTCCGACTTCAACTGCTCACCCAGGATGTCGCCAATGGCATCGTTAGCCTGTTTCAAGTAAGCGGTGGCCTTGTTGGGTTCGTCCAGTTTGGCCCCGTAGGTTACAGCAATCATGCCCAACTGTTCCGAGCGAATCAGCGCATCGCCAATGCCGGATGCCGCTTTGCGTGCTTCCTTCAGCGCGTCGTCCGCACCCGACTTGCTGCCGAACTCCGCTTGGGCGGCTGCCAAGGTGTTAAACGCATGGCTTTTCGCCACCGCGTCGTCGGTTTCGCCAGCGGCGGCGAACGCATCGCTCAACGATTGAGTTGCTCCGTTAACATCCCCAGCGATGTGTTGATCCCGAGCCACGTCAATCAATGCGCTCGCCCGAACGTTAGGGCTGACGATGGCCTGCGCGTCGGCATAACGCTGCTGGAGCGAAACCCCGTCGCCGTCACCACTGCTGCTGGGGCAACCGGTTAAACAAAAGCAAACGCCCGCCAGAGCAACAACTGTTAATCCACGATACAACATGAATCCACCTTCGCACTTTCGTGTCATTCGTCACTTTTGTGGTCGCAAATCGAACCACGATAAGCCTTCAAAATACCAAATTCGCCGACGCCAGTCGCTTTTCGGTTTCGGCCATCAACGCATCTTCCGCGGCTTCGTCCTTCGCTTCGTAAGTGACGCTGAACCGCAGGAAGGATCCCGCGTCGTCCCACGGCACAGTACAGATGGAATGCTGCGTAATTAGGAACTGACTAGCCGCTTCGGCACTCTCGAACTGCACGTCGCCAGCCGCTTTCGGCTTCGCAGTATAGAGAAAGTATGTCCCCCCGGGCATCTCGCACTGGAAACCACAACGGTTCAGCGCCGCGACCAGTTTTTCCAACCGCCGGCGATATTTCTCACGTGTCTGGGCGGGAATCGCATCGTCGTCGAGCGCAGCCGCCGCCGCGTTCTGAATGGCGATGAATTGCCCGCTGTCGCAATTGTCTTTCACGTCGGCGAAGGCGCTGACGATCCGCTCGTGGCCGCAGACCCAGCCGATTCGCCAGCCGATCATGTCATAGCCCTTGCTGAGCGAATGCACCTCCACGCCGACATCCATCGCGCCCGGTGTGCTGAGAAAACTGAGCGGCTCGCCCTCGAACGTGAGCATGATGTGCGCCGCATCCTGAATCACAATCAGCGAGTTTTGCTTCGCGAATTCAACGACCCGACCGTAAAACTCTTGCGTCGCTACCTTTCCCGTTGGACTGTTCGGATAATTCAGCACCAGAACCTTCGCCTTGGCCAACACATCGGCCGGAACGCCGTCCAGATCAGGCAAAAAATCGTTCTCAGCCAACAGCGGCAGGCGATGCACCTCGCCGCCGTAGTAGCGGGTATGGGTTCCGGCGACGGGGTAGCCCGGAACGGTCATCAGCGTCACATCGCCCGGATTGATGAACGCGGCCGGCAAAATCGCCAGCGCTGTTTTCGAGCCGATGCAGTGGTTCACCTGCGTCGTGGGATCGAGCGGGACGCCGAGCCTTCGCTGCATCAGGCGGGCCGCTGCTTCCTTGAACGAAGCGACACCGTTGTCGGCATAGCCGCGGTTTTCCGGCTTGTTGATCTCGTCCACCATTTGCGATCGAACAGCCGCTGGGGCCATCTCGTCATTTTCGCCGATGCCGAAGTCGATCAGTTCGCGGTCGGGAAAATCGGCGAGGGCCTTTCGCTTGGCCCGCTTGATCTTCTCGAACTTGTAAATCTCGGTATCTTTGCCGTAGTTGGCTCCGCCGATACGTTCGGCGAACAGCGTTTGAAAGTAGGGGTCGGGCATAGAATTGCTTCCCTGGAACAAGTCTCCCGACTTGTTCGTGATCGCCAAGGTAGATGCTGAATCCCTTAGCGTAGCGAAGCCATTGGGAAGCGACAACCGATGCGTGGAGCAAGTCTCCAGACTTGCTGGAACCATCCAAGAGACCCGTTCGTCGCGAAACGCCAAAATCTAATCGGCAGCCAATATCATCGCGGCGGTTTGGCCGCTGCGGCTTTGATTCACCGACAACGCAACAGGTTGATTCGAATTGAGCGGCTGACCATGAACCACGTTGATCGGGCAGTCGGGATCGGGCGTATCGTAGTTCAGCGTGATCGGAATCTCCCCCGATTGCAGCGCGAGCAAACTGGTGATTAGTTCCACGGCACCACTTCCAGCCCCCAAGTTTCCGAAATGGCTCTTCGGTGCGGTGACGGGAACATCGCCCAGGGTATCACGAATCGCCGCAGCTTCGCGAATGTCACCTTCGGTCGTGCTGCCGCCGTGTGCGTTGACGTGACCGATCTCACTCACCGAAATGCCAGCACTGGCGACCGCTTTTTCAATGGCCCGTCGGTAACCGTCGCCGCTACCCGCTGCGTCGAAGCGACGATTTTCATACGCCTGACCGCTGCCCAAAATGCGGGCGTGAATTTTTGCCCCGCGGGCTTCAGCGTGCTCACGGGCTTCGATGACAAATACCGCAGCCCCTTCGCCGTAGCACATGCCGTCGCGGTCGGCATCGAAGGGGCGTGAAGCTCGGGCGGGGTCGTCGCGCCGCTTCGAAAGCTGCAACTCGCCCGACATCATCAACGATACCAGGCTCAACCGCGTGCCTGTTCCGCCGGTCAGCATCACGTCGGCCATGCCGCGCTCGATGCAGCTAATCGCTTCGCTCATCGCCAGCAAGCTAGACGCATCACCCATCGTGACCGAATTATTCGGCCCACGGGCGTCGTACACGATGCCCACGTGGCAGGCAGGAAAATTCGGCAGGTACTTCAGCATCCACAACGGGTAAATGCTGCGCATCGCCGCTTCGCCCCAACGGTCGTGGTGGTACTCTCCATTTTCGATGCAATCGCGGAAGACCGATTCCAACTCGGAAGCCGGGCTGTAGATCATGTCGCTGCCGAAAACCACGCCCAGCCGCTCAGGCGGAAGATCACCTTTGTTCAAGTTGCCGTCCTGCATCGCCAAGTCGGCGGCGGCATAAGCCGTTTGGATGTCACGCGACATCACCTTCAAGCTCTTGCGCGGCTTGACGTATTCCTTTGGCTCAAAGTCCTTCAACTCCGCGCCGAATGGCATCGGCAGATGCGTTGTGTCAACGATCGTCAGCGGGGCGATGGCACTTTCGCGGCGGGCCAGCGCACCGGCGAACGCGTCCAGTCCCATCCCAATCGGGCTGGCGACGCCGATGCCGGTAATGACGATTTCGCGTTGGCTCGACATGCGAGATGGAGAGTTTGCCGAATAAACTGGTGCCAAATTCTTCTTAAACTTCAACAGAATTCATCGGCACGACCGCGGGAAGGCCGCTACCCTCACCCGCCGCACGAAGCAGGACGATATTAATCTTCCGCGGGATGTAAGACACCTTCGGCTTGTGGCGAAGATGCCGATCTTCAACCCGCTGGGGGGTGCAACGCCTGATCCTGATGCGACATTTACAAACAAGTGGTTTGGGCATTTTACGGCAAATAAGTCACTTGGCGACTTGACACTGTCTATTCTACGATCCATTTTAGAGGGCCGGCCGTGCTAAACTTCCCAATCTGTACAGATTTCGGCGACCGCACCCCCAATATTACGGAATCAAAATTCCCCACGCGCTGCCTGAGATGCGCCAGCGCGAAGCCATTCACTTCGGCGGACATGCCTTTGGAATCCCCCCAACACGAAGTCGCCGACGGTGACCGGGCAATCGCCGAATCTTTGCTTCGCCGGATCGCGGAAGAATGTCCCTGCCGCGCCCCGGGCAGCCGTGATGAGCATCGCGCGCAGGTCATCCTCAGTTCGCAATTGCGCCGGCTGGGGGGAATTGCTTCGTGGCAGCGATTTCGGTTTAGCGGGAGTCTTTATCTAGTCCTCGGGATGCACTTCACGCTGGCGGTCGCCGCCTCGCTGTTGTTTTTCGTCCATCCGATTGCCGCCGCTGTCGCTCACTTGGTGTTGGCGGTTTCGTATGTTGCGGACAGCAACCGCATCGCCTATTTGCTTCGCAGGTTGCTGCCGAAAGTCACCGCCAGCAATTTGCTGGTGACGTTTCCCGCCCAAGCAGAAGTGCGCCGGCGAATCGTCATTTCAGCGCACGCCGACGCCGCTCCGACGGGATGGATGTTTCAACAATCAGGATTTGCCTGGACGGATAAGACGCCGAAAATTCTTCGCCAACTTGGGCGGCCGCTGCTGATTGCGGTGATCGGCTTGTGTGTTGTCGCGGCGGTGGAATTTAACGCCTGGGCGAGTGGCAGCTACTTTCCAAACTTCCCCGGCGCTTTCTATGGTTTCACAATCTACTTCGCTGTTCTCGCCACGTTGAACCTACAAGTATGGTGGAAGAACGAAATCGTACCCGGAGCGAACGACAACCTTTCCGCCTGCGCGGCGCTTCCCGTGTTGGCGAAGCGCTTAACCGCAGTGCAGCCCGACGATGTCGAACTAGTCTTTGTCGTCACCGCTTGCGAAGAAGCCGGTACGGGCGGGGCGTTGCAGCTCGCCAAACAGATGCGTGGCGAGTGGAAGTCTGATGAGACCGACATTCTCGTGCTGGACAGCATCGCTGGTGGAGAGCTTTGCCTGTTCCAGGAAGGCGAGATGATTCCCTGGCGAATTCCAAACCACTTGCAAGACGCGGTTTTGGAAGTTGCCAACCGGGAAGACCAGACCGAAAAGCTGGTCCTCTTCCCATTGCCCGCCGGCGCAACCGACGCGATCAGCTTTCTATCGCAAGGGTATAGTGCCGTTTGCCTCGGTAGAATCGATCGCCACTTGGGCACGCCGCGGAACTATCACCTGCCTAGCGATACGCCGGACAACATTGACTACGACGAACTGATGGGCGCGATTGATTTCAGCGAACAACTCGTGCGGAACCTGGCCTCCGTTCCGAGCGAAGCGAAGGCCCATTCAAACCGCCAGCGAGTCTAGCCCCCGGCTGCTAATAGTTGTAGCCGCCGCGCAAGAACCAGCCACCCAGCCCAATGTCGTTACTGTCGTTGAACTGGGGTGCGCCATTGAGCGTCGGGCCCAGCGGGTAGGTTTGATCGCCGAGGATATCGAACCAGTTTTGGGCCTCGTAGCCGCCGCTGACGAAGAACCCGTTCCGTTCGAACTTCAGGCCGACGGCAATTTCCGCCACAGGTAACATGGTTTCGTACGAGTCACGAAATGTAAGTGTGGTATCAACTCCAGGGTTGTTGCGAATGTCGTTGTCTTGCGTTCGCACTTGCGTGACTCTGATATCGGTCCATAGCAGCGATAGCCCGCCACGTGAGAAGACTTGAAACCCAGAGCCTGCGATGTTCCAGCTGACCAGCGAACCAAGCCGGGGCCCGACACCGCTAGTACTGGTCCGCGTGCGCAGCGTTTGTACGTTGACGACATCATCCGACGGATCGGCAGCCAGCGCGCCGGCGTTGATGAAGTCGTACCAAATGTTGGTGCGGGTCAAATCGACGTCCGAGATGCGAATGCCGAAGTAGGGTCGTAGAATAAGCGTGCGGCAAATGCAAAACTTGCGCCCGAACTCGAAGTCGTAAACTTCATAGTTCAGCGCGACCGTTTCGCGGAACGCGTCTTCATCGAACGCGCCGTTGGCTTGCACAATTTGGCTGAACCCTACCGGCAACCCGATGACTTCCGCTGTGGGAAGGATCGTTCCCACCGTCCGCCTCCCGGCCGTGTCAAAATCCGTGAAAGCGAATACGCCGTCCCAGCCTTCGGCAACTCGGAAGCCAAGCCCGATGCGGTAGCCCGTATCATCCCCGGGGTTGGTTCGCTGCGCAGTGAAAACCGTTCCCGCCGCGTTCGTGCGAACGCCGAATGGAGACAAGTTCGTGAACGCGTCCCACTGAAACACCTCGATAAATCCAATGAAGCCGGGCATCCCGCAAGCCGCATCACCACACGGTGCGCCCGGTGCGAACGCGCCAAATTCTGAACCGAATGCCGGCGCGGCATAGCCGGGCTGCGCGAGCGGACCTGGCTGATTGTACATGTCGTAACTTGCGCTGGGCGGCGGAGCGACCGGCGGCGCGGTAACCACGGGAGGTTGCGTGACGATTTGCGGTTGCCCTTGAATGATCGGCCCTGGCTGAATTTGCTGCGCCACAATAACCGGCGGGTTGGTGAAGGCCGGCGGCACTGCCACCAACGCTTGCGTCTGCACCACATTGCCGGCAGTATTCGCCCGCAGCGGTTGCCACAATGGCGGGGCTGCTTGTTGAGCAAGCGCGGGGATGGAAATCAAAGAGAGAACGGTCGCGCATAGCGCGAACATGAAATTCCGCCGAATCATGGTCGGAGCCTCAAGTGCGAAGAGGAAACGGTCGATAAGAATTTGTTGCGAAGAGAGGGGCGATAAATATCGACGCCCGTCGCGCAGGTCAAGAGCAGATTCCAGAAGGCGCGATTAATGAACGACGAAAGTCTTACTTCGTCGTGAACACAGCGCTGAGGATGCCGTGTAACTGCATCCTACCTATTACTTTCCGCTGACGATCTCTACTCTGGCGGTAGACTCCGCCACTTCAGGTAGCGCAATTTTCATCGGGCTTTTGCGCTGGTTGCGGTCGATTGAAATCGTCAGATTGTGCTGGCCTTGCTGCCGTGGCAGTGAGAGCGACGGCGATAGCTCCGTCGGTTTGCCGTCGACCCATAACGCCAGGCCGGTAGTTTCTCCGAACTCGATACCAACCTCGCCGGCGGAGGTGACGTTGAGTTCGAAACGCACGAAGCTGACCGGCGGGTGGCCACGGTGAATGACGAACGGGTGCAGCGAATCGTCGACCGGCAGCGTGCCATCGACCCGGCTATAGGCTGGTTCCCACGTGAGCGCCGGATCGTCACCCGCGGCCGTGTCGTGGCTGGTGCGGTTCAGGCGGCGGTGACCTTCGTCGGTGTAAATGAGCTTCTTGTATCGGCGAACGACGCGCTGTTTACCGACGGCGAACTCACCTTCCTTGCCAAGTTCGGACATGAACCGCGTCAGGTCGATCAGTTCGTCGCGGGTCAGCGAATCGACCAGCCCCTCGGGCATCAGGGAACGGCCTTCGCGTTCGTTGTCGATGGAAGCGATCGGCAGCGTCACCTCTTGGTCCTTGTTGTCCCGCAATACCAGCGTGTCGTCGGTGCGGCGGACCGGAATACCGCTGATCACTTTTCCCTTGTCGGTTTCGACGATGATCGAATGGAAGTTTTCTTTCACCTTGGCGTTGGGATCGACGAGCGACTCGACCAAATAGTCGACCTGGGCGCTCGCCCCGATGCTAATCAAGTCCGGGCCTACCAACCCGCCTGCGCCGCCAATGGCGTGACAGTTCAAGCACTGCAATTCCTTCCGCCGATAAATCGCCTCCCCGCGATGCGGATCACCCTTGGCCTTCACATCCGCGACGAGCACCGCGATCTCATCGGCGGTGTACTTCTTCGGCTCCGACGAGATTCCGCCAGCCTTGCGAATCGCGGCTTGCAATTGTGCAGTATCCAGCGGCGAGGCGCTGGCCGCTCGCAGCGCAACTTTCGCCACGTCGGTCGGTATTTCCCTTCCCGCCAGAGCCGCAGCCAAAGCGCCGGGGCCTTCCTTTCGCGAGAGATAGACTTCCAGCGCCGGTGTCGGGTCATCACCGGCTTTTAGCTCGGTTAGGAGTTGTACGATGCGGCCGACACCGTTGTTGAAGTTAGTGCGTCCAAGTGCAGCCGTGGCGGCGATGCGAATTTCGGCAACGTCGGACTCGGCGCTTAATTTCGCCAAGGCCTGATCGATCGCCCGACCTTCAAAGTGGCTGACCGCATCGATGGCAGCGAGTTGAACGTTTCTTGGCACTTCCTGTCCATTGCCGCCCTTGGCAAGGACCAAAACGGGAACCTTGTGCTCGTCATGCTTCCAAACACCCATCGCCCCAATGGCCGCAACGCGCAGCACTTCGTCTTCGCCGGCAAGCATTTGGGAAAGCACATCCGCTTGGGCAGGCCGCACATTTCGCTGACTGGAAGCGCTGGCGAGCGCGGAAACCCAGGCGGCCTTGGTCGCCGGCTGCGCATCGGCTTTGGAGATCGCGGAGAGCATTTGGGACAGCTCGGCCGGCGTTCCCAAACTTCCGACCAGCGATGACATCGTCTCCGCCCGCGCCGGAGGCAAATTGTGCTGTTCAATCTGCTGGAGCAACAAACGCACCAGCGCTGGCGATTCCACCGCCCGCAGCGCGAAGGTCAAATGCTCCACGTTGCCGCCGAAGTCGATCTTGCCTTGCTCCAGCGCAGGCAGCCAGTGCGGTTTCAGATCGCGCATCGCCTGCCAAAGGGCGAAGTCGAGGAAACGGTCCATCGGTTGATCCAGAACTTCGGCGGCAATTTCTGCCGCTTCGGCGGTAGGGACCTGCGCTAACGCTCGCACCCCTTCCAGGCGGACTTGCGCATGTTCATCACGAACCGCGTTGGCGAACACCGCAAGGGGAGGATTTTCGGGGTCGGCCCAGTTGCTGGTGATCCGCACGCCGGCCGCGCGGACGTTGTGGACGGCCGATTCCAACAACGCTTGCGGCGGGCCTTCGTATTTGCTGCCGAGCGTTTGATCGAGCCACGCCAATTCCAACATCACGCCGTCGAAGAACTGCCAATCTTTCGACGTCGTTTCAATCCACTTGGCCAGTTCCTCGTAAACCTTGCCATGGTCGCGGGTTTTCAGTTCCTGTTTGGCCCACAGCCGCACCCAATCTTCCTCAGCCAGTTGCATGTCCAGCAACTCGCGAATCGACGCTCCGACGATCTTCCGCCGCTTTACCAGCGGGCGATCCTTGGCGGTGAACCGCCAGATGCGGCCATGCACGTGATCGCGCCGCGGGTCGCGGAAATCAACTTCGCCATGTTGGATGATCGGGTTGTACCAATCGGCGATGTAGATCGCTCCGTCCGGCCCCATCTTCACGTCGATGGGGCGGAAAGCGACGTGCGTACTTTTGATCAGTTCCTCCGCCTGCCGCGACGAATAGCCGCTGCCGTCTTCGCTGATGATGAACCGACAAACGCGGTGGGCGCGGAAGTCGTTGGTGATCATGTTGCCGCGCCACGCTTCCGGCAGATGCGTGCCGCTGGTGATTTCCAGCCCGCAATGTTTCGGGCTACCCGGGTTGAGGCCCTTCAGCCGTCGCTTCTCGCCGGGGGCGGTCACGTAGATCGCGCCGGGGAACACGTAGTTGATCCCTTCGCCGTAGGCGCCGTCGGTGGCGAACGATTGCCCAAAGCGATCCTGGTGATGGCCCCACGGGTTCACGAAGCCGCGGCAGAAGATTTCAAGCCGCATCGTCTCAGGCCGAAACCGCCAGATGCCGCCGCCGTTCAGTCGCTTCACCCCGTGCGGCGTTTCGACGTGGCTGTGAATGTAAATCGATTGGTTCATGTAGATCGAACCATCGACACCCCACCGCAGCGAATGCAGCAGATGATGCGTATCCTCCGTGCCGAAGCCCGACAGAACGACCCGCCGCTGGTCGGCTTTGCCATCGGCGTTGGTGTCTTTCAGGTGGAGAAGTTCAGTACTGTTGACGACATAGCACCCGCCGTCGCCGGGCAAAATGCCGGTCGGAATCAGCAGATCGTCGGCGAAGACGGTGCTTTTATCGACCTTGCCGTCCTGGTCGGTATCTTCCAGCACCAGAATCTTATCGCGGGCCTTCTCGCCCGGTTTGATGTGCGGGTAGGTCTCGCTGGAAGCGATCCACAGTTTCCCTTCGGCATCAAAGCTCATCTGAATCGGCTTCGC
>CALBTA010000491.1 GCA_937967755.1 uncultured Planctomycetaceae bacterium
TCTCCTCGGTGGTGGCGTGATGATCATCGAACACCAGATGACGCACCTGCAGATTATGTCGCCGTTCTTGCACCGCACGATGGCCCACTGAGTATTCCAGATGATCTGCGACTTGACTATTTGCTTGAGTGGGAGCCTGGGCCAACGAAATATTTGTTCGAATCGTCAACGCGCGTCATTGGGCCGCAAGTCGGCATGGAACTTGTATCAACCGTTCGCAACTCGCGTGACGGATTGGGACTCAAAGGTTGTGGTCCCGGCAACTACTCGGCAACGCTGACAAACTACGATGGCCTGTCACGCTCTGATCGAGTTCGCTTTCGTGTCGTCGCCGTTGATCACGAAGCAGAAGTAGTGCAAGGCGAATTGATCGCCAAAATGTAAAGGTCGTATGACACTTTGCTGGCCTAATTGCTCAAGGGCGCGACGGGGTTGCGCTAGTGGCACTCGCCGCTTTCTTCACCCATCCCCAATCACCATATTGCAATAACTCTCATACCGGCGGGCGTCTAGTTTTCCGTCGGCGACGGCGTCTTTCACGGCGCACTCTTCTTCGTGGGTGTGCGTGCAGTCGGGGAAGCGGCAGGCGCTTTCGTGGGGGTGGAGGTCGCGGAAGAAGCCGGCGACCTCTTCGGCGATGACGTCCCACAGGGCGAACTGCCGGATGCCCGGCGTGTCGATCACGTAGCCGCCCCCGTCGAGTGGAATCAGTTCGGCGTTGGTCGTGGTGTGCTTGCCTTTGTTGGTGTCGTCGCTCACCCGGCCGACCCGCAGCGCCAACTTTGGATCAATCGCGTTGAGCAGTGAAGACTTGCCGACGCCGCTTTGCCCGACGACCACACTGGCACTGCCGCGCAGCGCGGCGCGCAGCAAGTTGATACCGACATCGGCCGTGGCGGAAATCAACCGCACTTCGTAACCCATCTGCCCGTAGACCCCGACCAGCGGTTGCAAATCGGCCGGGTCGATCAGGTCGATCTTGTTGATGCAGACGATCGGGCGGATGCCATGCTTTTCGGCGGTGACCAGCATGCGGTCGATCAGGTTCGGTTTCAGCACCGGCTCGGCGGCGCTGGCGATGATTAGCATTTGATCGACGTTGGCAACCAGAATGTGCTGCTTGCCCCGGCTGGTCCGGCTGATTACCCGCCGGCGCGGCTCGATTCGTTCGATGATGCCTTCGTTGCCGGGCGAGGGGCGAAACATGACCCGATCGCCGACCGCGACCACATGGCGCTGATCGGTGCTGAGCGACTTCAGCAGCCGCCGCGTGGCACAACGGTACAGTTGGCCATCTTCGCTTTCGACGTCGCTAAGCAACCCGCGAATGCTTAACACGCGTCCGGGTAGACATGTTTCTTCGTCGACTTGCGGCGCGATCGTGCCGTCTTCCTCTTCGACCACGATGGTCCGCTGGCGGGTCAGTTCGCCCTTTCCGCTGACCCGTTCGCTCTGCGCCGATTCGTCGTCTTGAAAGCCGTGCTCCTGGTAGTCACGCGTCAGATCGCCGTCGCGGGTGCGGACCTCGCGGTTCTTGCGAAACTCGGTGCGGATTTTACGTTGCTTCTTCTTTGCCATCGCCTGCCACCGAAGTAGAGCCGTGCGCCCACTGACCTACCTTCCCGTCGCCATTCGATTGATGCGAGCCGTTGGAGCGGTCGTCGTCTTCGCGCGGCGGGTGAACCGATGGCCCGATCAGATCGGTAATCTCCTGATCGTCGAGTTCCTCCTTTTCGACCAGCGCGGCGGTCAACGATTCCAACTTGTCGCGGTTTTTCTCCAGGATATCGCGGGCCTGATCGGCCGCGCCGTGCAGAATGCGGGCGACTTCCTCGTCGACGATTTGCAACGTGTGCTCGCTGAACTTGCGTTGCGTATGCATCTCTCGCCCCAGGAAGGGGTCCTCGCTGGAGAGCTTGTAGTTGACCGGCCCCAGCTTCCGGCTCATGCCCCACTGCGTGACCATCCGGCGGGCCAATTGCGTCGCCCGTTCCAGGTCGTTTTCCGCGCCGGCGCTGCATTGTTCATACACGATCTGCTCCGCGGCCCGTCCGCCGAGGAAAAAGCTCAAGCGGTTGTGCAGCTCGCTTTCGGAAATATTGAGCCGGTCTTCCTCAGGCCGGGTTTCCGTCGCCCCCAGCGAACGCCCCCGCGGAATCACCGTGACCTTATGTACACGATCCACCCCCGGCAACAGCCAGGCCAACAGCGCGTGGCCAGCTTCGTGATAGGCGGTGCGTTCTTTTTCTTCGCCGATCAACGCATCCTCGCGCCGAGGACCCATCAGCACTTTGTCGCGGGCGTATTCGAAGTCCTCCATGCTGACTTTCTTCTTGTCGTGGCGGGCGGCCCACAGCGCGCCTTCGTTGACAATGTTCTTGATATCGGCACCCGTCAGCCCTACCGTTCCGGCGGCCAGCCGCGAAAGGTCGACATCGTCGGCCAGCGGAACATCGCGAACGTGCACTTTGAAAATCGCCTCGCGGCCTTTCTTCGTCGGCCGGTCGACGGTGATGTGGCGATCGAACCGCCCGGGGCGGAGCAGCGCGGGGTCAAGCACATCGGGCCGGTTGGTTGCCGCGACGACGATCACCGTTTCACCCTGGTTGAAACCATCCATCTCGCTGAGGATTTGGTTCAACGTCTGCTCGCGCTCGTCATGCCCGCCGCCCAAGCCGGCACCGCGTTGCCGGCCGACGGCGTCGATTTCGTCGATGAAGACAATCGCCGGGGCGTTGCGTTTGGCGGTTTGGAACAGATCGCGGACACGGCTGGCACCGACGCCGACGAACATCTGAATAAACTCCGAACCGTTGACCGAGTAAAACGGAACGCCTGCCTCGCCAGCGACCGCCCGGGCCAGTAGCGTCTTTCCCGTGCCGGGGGGGCCAAGCAGCAACACACCCTTGGGAACCTGCCCGCCTAGGCGTTCAAATTTCTCCGGCGCTTTAAGGAATTCGATGATCTCTTCCAGTTCCGCCTTGACGCTGTCCAAGCCGGCGACGTCGTCGAACGTGCTGTGCTTACGTTCGGGTTGAAACTTCTTGGCCGGGCTACGGCTAAACCCGCTGAGGAAGCCGCCGCCCATCAGTTGGTTCTGCGACCGGCGAATCATGATGTACATGAAGATCAGCACGCCGATGGGCAGCAGGATCATGATGGTGTAGAGGATGACCGCGTTGTCGGCATCTTCGGCGTATTTGAACGCCACCGCATGATCGTTCAACTTCGTTTCCAACTCGTCGTTGTTGGTCTGTGAAAAACCCGGCGGCAAGATCGAGAAGAAATCTTCTTTCAGGCGTTCGACCTTGCCGTCTTTGTCAACCTTTTCGCGCCACGCGGCGGTCTTGTCGTCTTCGCGGTATCGTTCCAACCGGGCCGGCGGCTCTTCGCCTTCTTCCACGCGGAACTTGCCGCGGGCGTACTTCTTGGTGAACTGAACTTCCTCGATCAGGC
>CALBTA010000492.1 GCA_937967755.1 uncultured Planctomycetaceae bacterium
CGCGCTGACAAAAAAATGAATTTGTCAGCGCTGCGGGGATTCCCTTGGGACCCTACCGCGCGCTGAATAAATGCAAGAATATGTCAGCGCTTTTAGTCCCCTAGAGGGAGTTGAAAAAAGGCAGTGCGAGTTTCAATAGATCGGTTCGACCTGAAAGTCCCCGATCTCGACGGAAACGCCCTGTTGCAGCAGGGTCACGGCGACGACGAGGCGGTCACGGCCCTTGCGCGCGACGATGGTTCCTTCGATGCCCTCGAAGGGGCCTGACTTGACGCGAACGGCGCGGCCGGGTTGAAGCTTTCGTTCGATGGTAAGCGGGGCGTCCACGGCGATGAGTTTTTCCAGATCGCGCAACTGCGTGGTCAGAAGCTCTTGGTCTTCGACATCAACCGTTCGCGAAACGCGGTTGGTTTGCAGCAACGTCAAGCGCTGTTCCGCATCGACACAGGCGAACATGTAGCCAGCGAACAAAGGTGAAAACGAAGTAATCGTCCTGCCGCGGGGGCGGCTTTGTTTGGGAACCAGCGGCAGGTAACACGGAACGCTCCGCGCGACCGCGTCGCGGGCGAGCGACTTTTCCTGGCGCGGTTTGGTGTGGACAACCAACCAACGAGCTTCGTCAGCGGCAACGTACGACGCTTCCAAAAGGTCTTCTGGAAAGATATTGACTTCGCGGGGGAGGATGGGCATGGCAACTACATTATACCTCGGCAATGGCGCTTCACCGGCGATAGTGATCTGCGGGCGCATGGGAGTAGGGCAAAACCTTACTTCATCGTTGACGCAGTGGAACTGCGTCTTACGAGCGAGCCGGCTAGTCCATTCCGGGAAGCCAGAGTTCCGATTTCTTTTCTTCGGCGGCTGGTTGCTCGGCCGTTTCGACCGCGGCGGGTGCGCCGCTGGGCGTCCAAACTCCGCCCTCTTCGACGGAAGTTGCCGCGGCGGCGGGAACTGCGGCCGGCGAAGGTCCAGCGGGTGCGCCGCCCGGTTCGATCAGACCGTATTGCGCCAACAGGTTCATCAACGATTGCATCACACCCGGCTCGCGGCTGTGCTTCGACTGAAGCTGTTGCATGGTGGCTTGCGCCTTGTCGCCATCGCCCGCTTCGATCTGAATGGAAAGCTGTGCCAACAGCCAGCGGGCAGGCGATTGCCCGGCGGCCACGGCGGCGGCTTTCGCCTTTTCGAGCAGGTCGAGCGATTCGTCGCTGTCGCGCGCCGCGCGGGTGAGCACGCCGTAGACATTCTCTACGCTGATCTCGTCGCCCAAATCGTCGCGCTCTACGAGTTGTTCACCCAAGTTTCGCACCGCGGCCTGGGCTTGCATCATGGCCGAGTACTGAAACAGTTCGGCCAACTCGGGGCTGGAAAGATTCGCCGCATCGATGCGCCAATAGCGGCACAGCGGAAGCTCGGACCAACCACCCGAGGCTGGCGTGATCCGTTGGGTTGTGGGCTGTTCGAGCCGCTGGCGCAACTGATCGTAGTCAAACCCCCACCGGCTTTGTTGGCCGTGAAGTTCCAACAGCAACACGGCCGCCAACAGACGAACGCGGTATTTCGGGTCTCCCTGAACTTCTTGGGGCGACTTGCCGTCCAGCGAGTTCTGTCCAATCGTCGGCCATACTTCCATAATGATGCGCCGCTGGTTCTCGTTCTGCAGCTTCGTCCTTACTTCAGCCGTGGTATCTTTCGGCAGCCGCAGCACTTCTGTTGTGCTGTCTTCCAAAGCGTCGGTCTGGTCGGTGACTTCGGTCGTGGGGTTGTCCGCCAGCGTGCCGTCGCAGACTTCCAGCAAAGCCGCTTGCAACTGCTCAAAGCGGGTTTTCGCGATGGTGGCTTCCAACCGCGCAGGCTTGTCGGTCTCTCGCCCGAAGACGTAGAAATCGCACCATGCCCGCGGCGCATCTTCCAGGGCCAGGCCTTCACCGGTGGCGGGCATTTCGCGGTCGAGCATCGAAAACACAGCCTTAGGTGCCGGCGTGTCATCAGTAGCCAGCGATGCCAGGTTGACGGGCAGCGAAGGCGTACGCTGGTGGGCCAGCAGTTGTTCCATCGCCCGATCCAGATCGGTGATCTCGAACGTCGCGGTGACCAGGTCGATGGGCGTCGACGCGTCGCCCGACTCCAACAGTTGCGCCAGCGCTTCGCCCTCGACGGCATCGTCCAGCGAATCATCGCCCAGGCAGTTGGAGTACCTTCGCCACGACTTACTGGCCTGCTCTTCGCGCCCGAGGAAGCCCCGCAAGATCGCGATGTTGCGGTGGATCGGCGCTTCACGTCCGTGGCGCTGGGCCAGCTCTTCAAACTTTTCCAAAGCCGCCCGCCAACAGGCCATTCCGATCTGTTCCAGCGCCGCGTTGAACGCGTCGGCGTACGTTGCATCTTCAGGCGGATCGGCGAACCGCAAGTCTTGACGCAACAGCAAAGGCACTCCGCCGGCGCTGTTGATTCGCATCAGCAGTTCCGCGCTGCGCGGGTCTTGCTCTCCACCGAGGCTGGCATGCAGCAGCAAGTGTGCCCGGGCGGCAACAATGCTGCCAATATCCAACAGCGACAAGGCGACATCGCCCAAAGCCGAGTACAGGCGTTCCGACATCGCCTGATTGGTCGCTTCCATCGCCGACTGCAACGCTTCGACCGCTTCGAGCGGTTTACCCTCGTGGGCCAGCAGCCGCGCCTGTTCGGCAATCGCGCCGGGGTTTTCAGGGCTGGCTTCCAACAGCGACTTGACGGTTTCCTCAGCGTGCTCGGTATCGCCCAATTCCGTCTCCAGCCGGGCCTTCAGCGACAGCAGGGCGGCGCGGCCGGGGTGCTTCTTCAGCGCGATATCGATCTGCCCCAATGCCGCCTTACGCTGATCGCCGTGCAGCAGCCGCAAGATTTTTTCCAGGTCGCCCGCGATGTCGGCGCTGCAGCAGAATTTGATCTTTTTCCCAGAACCACAGGGGCATGGTTGATTCTTGTCCATCGGCATGGCAGACCACGGGTTGGAAGGGAGGAGCGTTGATGAAGCGGTTCATCGTAACAAAGCCCCCTGGTCTTGACGAGGATGCGGCACCGGCAGAAGCGCACTCTGGCCAGCGGGAAAGGCACTTGAAAAACCGTGCTTGCGCACTAACGTCTATTTCGATGCAAGATTTTCCCGCCACACGGTTGCGAACCGCTGGAACAAAGGACGTCGACTCAGGCGGCCGTTACGTTCTGTACTGGATGACCGCATTCCGCCGAACGCAGTGGAATTTCAGTTTGCAGAGGGCGGCTGATTGGGCGAGGGAATTGAACAAGCCGTTGGTAATCATGGAAGCCCTGCGTTGCGGCTACCGTTGGGCGAGCGACCGCTTGCACCGGTTTGTCATCGAAGGGATGGCCGATAACGCCCGCCGGCTCGGTGAAAACCGCGCGACCTACTTCCCTTACCTGGAAGCGGAGCGAGGAGCGGGCAGCGGGCTGTTGGCTGCGTTGGCAAAGAACGCCTGCGTCGTCGTGGGCGACGACTTCCCCTGTTTCTTCTTGCCGCGCATGGTAGCTGCCGCTGAGAAGCAAATTCCGGTCCGCTTTGAATTGATCGATTCCAACGGCCTGTTTCCGATGCGGGCGACCGAGAAAGTATTTTCCCGCGCGTACGATTTCCGCCGGCATTTGCAAAAACATTTGCGCGATCACTTGACTGAGTTCCCTCGCCCCTACCCGCTGCAAGGCGCGCCGCTGGAACGGCTGAACGGCCTTCCCAAAGAAATTACCAGGCAGTGGCCAACCGCCGATGTTGAGAATCTGTTGGCCGAAGAGGGGGCGCTCGAGAAGTTTCCGATCGATCATGGCGTGCCCGCCGCGGCGATGCGGGGCGGCTCTACCGTCGCGGGGGAAGTACTGCACGACTTCCTAGACAACAAGCTGCCCAAGTACGCCGACGACCGGAACCAACCGGAGCAAGATGTCGCCAGCGGGCTTTCGCCCTATTTGCATTTCGGGCACATCAGTGCACACGAAGTGTTCGAAGAGTTGATGAAGCAGGAAAACTGGAAACCGAACCAACTGAGCGATAAAGCCAACGGCAGTTCCGACGGCTGGTGGGGAACGGGTGAAGCGGCGGAGTCGTTCCTGGACGAACTGATCACCTGGCGCGAAGTTGGTTACAACATGTGCGCGCACCGCGAGGATTACCACCAGTACAAGTCGTTGCCCGATTGGGCCCGGCAAACTTTGAAAGAGCATGCCAGCGACCAGCGCGAGCACGTTTACACCTTGGAGGAATTCGAGAACGCCGATACACACGACGAGCTGTGGAACGCCGCGCAGGCGCAACTGCTGCGCGAGGGCCGGATGCATAACTACTTACGCATGCTGTGGGGAAAGAAGATTCTAGAGTGGACACCCTCGCCCCAGGATGCACTGAAAATCATGATCGAACTGAATAACAAATACGCAGTCGACGGCCGCAACCCCAACTCTTACAGCGGCATCTTTTGGGTGTTGGGAAGGTACGACCGTGCTTGGGGGCCGGAGCGCCCGATCTTCGGCAAAATCCGCTACATGAGCAGCGAAAACACCGCCCGCAAGCTGAAGGTGAAAGAGTACGTTCGCAAGTACACTTCGCCTGAATCGTAGAGATATCAATCCTAAATCGGCACGCCGTCCCAGCGGACGAGGGCTTCCATGGCGTAGTATTCGGGCAGGCCGATTTGGTTGTAGCTGTCGGCGGTGGCCTTATTGCGGTCTTCGGCCCGTTGCCAGAATTCGCGGGGATCGCTGCCAGGGAACAGGGCGCTGTCCTTTTGGCTTTCGTGCATGAAAATGGCTTTGCGTTTGATCTCCAGATCGCGCGGCGAAAGCGGTACGGCGATTTCGATTTCGTGCAGCGGGTACTCCTGCCACGCTCCGCGGTAAAGGAGCACTTCGGGCATTTCCAAACCCTCGGCTTCCAAGCGCCCGAGGGCTTGGAAGATGGCGTCGGCGCAAACACGGTGGGTTCCGTGCGGGTCGGAAAGGTCGCCCGCCATGTAAACCTGATCGGGCTTCGTCCGGCGGATGAGGTCGGCGATGATTTCGATATCCTCTTCGCCGACCGGCTTCTTGGCGATCGTTCCAGTGCGATAGAACGGCAGATCGAGAAAGTGCAAGTGCTCTTCCTGGCAGCCGACGTACAACGCGCCGGCTTTCGCTTCCGACCAACGGATGAGACCTTTGATTTTCAGAACCGGAATCACATCGGGCGTGCCGGGGTCTTTGTTGGCCAGAGATTGCTGCACGGCCTTTTCGACTTCGGCCAGCTTGGGTTCCTCGATGCCGAACATGTGGTTGTACTCGGTGACCATGTCGGCGACCCGTTGTGCGTCGTGGTCGAACACCGCGATGTTGCCGCTGGTCATGTAAGCGATGTGAACTTCGTGACCGTCTTCGTTCAAGCGGATCAGCGTTCCGCCCATGCTGATCACGTCGTCATCAGGGTGGGGGCTGAAGCAGATGGCCCGTTTGCGGCCAACCTTCGACGCTTCGCCGCCGGGGTGGTACTCAATCGTATCGCCCATCCACTTGAAAACACGGTGGGCAATTTTCTGAGCTGGGCCGTGGTGCCGCAGCAACTGGTGCAAACTGTGATGCCGGAAGTCGTCGTCGTTCAACTTCAACAGGGCTTTGCCCGTTTGTTCGCACAGCCAAAGCACGGCCTGCTTGATCGCAGTGTCAGACATCTCGAAACTGCCCAGCATCCACGGCGTGGCGATACCGGTGAGCTGACCGGCGGCCGCGTCGTCGACAATGATCGCCGCGTCGGGGTGTTCTTGCAGGACGGAAGCCGGCACGCGCTCGGTGACATCGCCCTCGGCCGTTTCGCGAATGATGCGGGCTTTGTGTTCGCCCAGGGCCAACAGCATGATCTTGCGGGCGTCCATGATCGTGCCGACGCCCATCGTAATCGCTTGAATCGGCACGTTGTCTTCGTTGAAGAAATCGCTGGCGGCCGCCCGGCGGGTAATCGGGTCGAGCATGCATAAGCGGGTGCGCGTATCGCGGCGGCTTTGCGGCTCGTTGAATCCGATATGCCCGTTGCCGCCGATTCCCAGCAGCATCAAATCAATGCCGCCGGCGTCGGCGATGCGCTGATCGTACTCGCGGCAATGGGCGTCGATTTCGGTTAGCGGCTTTGTGCCGTCGGGAATATGGATGTTTTCCGGCGCGACGTTCACATGCTGAAAGAACTGCTCGTTCATCCAACGGTGGTAGCTCTGCAGAGCGTCGGGTTGCAGGCCGTAGTACTCGTCGAGGTTAAATGTCACCACGTTCGAGAAGTCGAGATCCTCTTCCTGGTGCATGCGAATCAATTCGCGATAGACACCCACCGGCGTGGAACCGGTCGGCAGGCCGAGCACGGCCTTTTGGCCGAAAGCGTTGCGTTCGCGAATGACGCTGGCGACGACCGATGCGACGTGGCGGGCCAGTGAGTTGGCGGAATCGAACACGTAACACGGCAATTTCGTGCCCGCCACGGGACGAGCGGCGACCGATGGTTGCGGGGGGGTTTCGGTGACGGTAGACATCAAGGCTTTGCGAGAATTGGGAAGTGTCTTACAACTTCCGAGTATGACACAAACGAATCGCGCTCTCAACGTAGTGTCACGGCTAAGATGTGATCACGAGATTGTCACGATGAATCACTTCCTCATAGGGACGATGGCCGAGTGCTTCGGCGATGGATTCGCTTTTCTTGCCTTGGATGGTCGCTACTTCGGCGCTCGAATAGTTGGTCAGCCCTCGGGCCAGTTCGCGCGAATTCTGATCGCAGATGGAAACTACGTCGCCTTTATCGAACGTGCCGTCGGCAGAAACTATGCCGATCGCCAAAAGGCTGCGGCCTTGTTCGCAGATCGCTCGTCGGGCACCGTCGTCTACCACGACTTTGCCCTGCGGCTGGGCGGAGAACCCGATCCAACGTTTGAACGGGCTGATTGTTTTGCCCTGGGCGATGAACAACGTGCCGATTTCCTTCCCGGCCAGGGCGTCGATCAGCGCGGTCGGGTTTCTGCCCGAGGCGATGATCACGTTTTCGCCCGCGGTGGTTGCGATGCGCGCGGCCTGAAGCTTACTAGCCATACCCCCTTTGCTGAGGCCAGTTTGCTTGTCGCGCACCAACGCTTGAATCGAATCGTCGATCGCCGCCACGGTCGGCACGACATTTGATGTGGATCTGGCCGGGTCGCCGTCGTACAGCCCTTCCACGTCGGAAAGGATGACCAGCAACTGGGCTTGAACGACGTTGGTCATGAGTGCCGCCAGGTGATCGTTGTCGCCGAACGTGGTCGCCAGCTCATCCACCGCGACCGTGTCGTTCTCATTGACGACCGGCACGGCGCCGATCTCCAACAGCCGCAGCAATGTGTTCCGAACGTTGAGGTACCGGGCACGGTCGTTCAAGTCATCGGCGGTCAACAGAATTTGCGCCGCGTGGCGCCCGTGGCCCCGAAAGTGATGGTCGTAGGCCTCGATCAAATTCGTTTGCCCGATCGCCGCGACTGCTTGCAATCGGGCGAGACCCTTGGGGCGCTCTGACAATCCCAACCGGCTGATGCCAGCGCCGACCGCGCCAGAACTGACCAACACGACTTGCCGCCCACCGTCGATCAGAACGTTGATTTGTTCAGCCAGGTTTTCAATCCGAGCGCGGTCCAACGTCCCATCGGCCGCGGTCAGTACGCGAGGAGCTCCCTGCACGAGGACTCCCCGCGCGGC
>CALBTA010000493.1 GCA_937967755.1 uncultured Planctomycetaceae bacterium
TTGCAGTTCGGCGAGGTCGATGGATTGTTCGAGTGTCATGGTGTGATCCTTTCCGTTGATCGTCGTTGGACGGATCGTGGAAAAGACCGGGGGCATGAGAGCGGGCTGCACCCGGCACGGGGCGGAATGAAATGGAGCACGCCGGGGGCAGGTTTGTTGTGAGCGATGCCTCGGCAGCGCTCAAGGCGTCAGCCGTCCAGAAACCTGCGCCCGGCGTTGCCGACCGCTCGACCCCGGGCTAGCGATCTCTAAGGCCAACAGGTCGACGGAAAGGCGCGCGGCGGTGACCCTGACGTGAGACGTTGCCCCCCGGACACATGACGTTTGTCTGCGGTTTACACCCTCGCGGCAAAGGGTGAGTTCGCTGCCCTGGCAGCTTCGCCAAGACGACCAAGGCGCGGGTTGCTCGAATGAGAGAAGGGGTGCGCTTGCCTCGCTCAGCGGGCTGCCAGCTCTCCCTGCGGACATTCGGTTCCGACTTGGGTTCGCGCGATGCACGTTGTCGCTGAACAAAAGGATCGAAGCCGCGTCAGCGACCTATCCAATCTGACTATCCGCCTCGGCGTCCGCGTCCGAAATGTGCGGCATCCTTCGGACACCGACCGTGCGCCTGCGCTCGGCGTTTTCCCCGGAACGAGAAAAAGCCAGACCGCCGGAGCGGTCTGGCCTTGGGCTTAGGCGGCGTCTTTGGGACCCCAGGGGATGACGGCCTGCAGGGACAGATCGTCCTGGTTCGCAGCCTTGCCGAGGTTGGCGTTGAAGCCGTGGTCGCGGATGGTCAGCGTGTAGTAGTCGGCGCCGGTCTCCTTGTTCTGCTTCTTCCAGATGCCGCCGCACTCGACCAGCTTGCCGCGCGGGGAGCGGCCGAGGACGCGGTGCGTGGGGGCCATCGGGTTCGAGCTCGCGACGGGTTCGACCGTGATGTCGAGGTCGAAGGTCAGGGTCGAGATGGAGCCGACGCCCTTGGCGGTTTCGATGTCGGCGCTGGTGAATTTGATGCAGTTCGTGGTCATTGCTCTTCTCCTTGTTTGCGTTGCAATGATGGTCACCTTGCAGCTGGCCAAGGCCCGGCCACACCGAAGGCGAAGCGCAGCGGAGAGGGGCAGGCGCCGGTCTTTTTGCCTCGCGAGGAATGGCCCGCAGGGGCAGGGGAAAAAGATCGGCGGCAACCTTTGTGGACGGGACGACAGCTGCGACCAGCATGTCATGCAACTCAGACAAAGGGAGAAGTGCGGTGGCCATGAAGGAAAGTAGGGGAACAGACGAGAGAGATGCCGCAAGGAGTAGGGATTGTCTTCTCGTCCATCCAAACTTCAAGACTCTTCGAAGACCAAAGCCGTCAGATCACAAATCGATGGCAACGGCAGAGCATTCGCCCATCCTTCCGTGGCATCACAGGGGCGTTTGCGTTCGCATTCGGAGATGCAGGCGTCCAGATACCATCGAGTTGCCAGACACTCATCCGCTCTGGTGCCCGACTAATGGCCAGACCTGGCTCTGAGATTCTTCGCGTGTCGCTGTTATCCTCAGACCAATGGAAGTGTCCTGAGCCAGAGATAAAAACGAGGTCATAGCGCGCTCAACAACTCGATTGCATGTGCCAGTGGTAACGCTCGAATGTCCTTCGCGACGGGGACCTCATGCTCACCGGCATAGACCAGGAGCTTTCGGTTGGCTCCAATGTCCTCGGCCCCTGTGTGAAATCCTCTCGAAACCTTTGGTGCAGTCGTCCGTTTGATCTCAACAGCCCAGATGTCGCCGCTTGGCAAACGCAAAACCAAGTCGAGTTCAGCACCGGCCGAAGTGCGATAGAAGAAAGGTTCGGTGCCTAAAGGGGCGGCAGCAAGAAGCGCCTCGATACAGAACCCCTCCCAACTGCCACCGACGACCGGGTGCCCGAGCAAGCCTTCTGTCGTGCCGATGCCCAACAGCGCATGCACGATGCCGCTGTCTCTCACATAGACCTTTGGCGATTTCACCAGACGCTTGCCGACATTCTCGTGCCAGGGCTGCAGGCGTCTCACCAGCATGAGATCGACGAGCAGATCGAGGTAGCGCCCAACGGTCTGGCCGGAGGTTTCGGGGCCAATTGTGCCACCGCCGACGCCGCATCGGCTGGCTTCTTCTCCAACAACAACGCGTGGCCCAATTCGTAACACACCCGGTCGGCCCGCGGGTAGTCGGCGCCGGCCGAAAGAATCTCATTCAACGCGGCGATGGCGGCGGCGTTGTCCTTTGCCCCGATGTGGCACAACGCCAATGTGAAACGAGCGTCCAGGCCTTGCTCTTGCGGTGGGTTGGTCGCCAGGAAGGCTTTCAAATCTTCGGCCGCCGGGGCGAATTGGTTTAGGCGCTGCCGGGTTAAGCCCCGCAGGTGCAAGCCCCGCGCCCGCAGCGCATCGTCGCTGGCACTGGTCAAAAGTTGATCGAGCGCCGCCGCGGCCTGTTGGTATTCTTCCGCTTGAAAGTGAACCGCCGCCAGGGCGTAGCGGGCGGGGTCTCGCAAGTCGGATTCGCCGAAATTGTTGGCCGCCTCGGTGAAGCGTCGCTGTGCTTCGGCTGGGTCGTTCTCGACGCGGGCGATCTCACCTAAATCAAACGTTGCCCGGGCGCGCAGCGCACTCTGCGGGTATTTCGACAGCAGTTCGTTGAGCCGCGCCTTGGCGTCGCCTGGATTGTCTTGCGCGCGGAGCGACCGGGCCGATTCCAACAGCACTTCGTCGCCGCGCTGCCAATCGGGCGCATGCTGTCGGGCTTTGGCCAGCGCGGCGAGCGCCGGTTCATGCCGCGAAAGCGTCGCGTGTGCCCGGCCGATCATCAGTTCCGCTTCGGCCCGCTGCTGGGGCTGCTTGAAGGTATCGGCGTTGCCTTCGAGGTATTTGATCGCCTCTTCTGTCTTGCCGCTTTCGGAAAAACACCACGCGATCCGCAGATGGGCACGCCCCGCCCGGTCGCTGTCGGGGTGCTCGCTGACCAGCTTTCGGTAGAGGGCTTCGGCCGCCTGGCGTTTGCCCGCGTCGGTTTGCCCGCCGCTGAAAAGCTGGGCCTCGGCCGAGATGAACAGCAAGTGGGGAGTCAGTTCATGCTCGCGAAAGTTCGCGTTGTCGAGGAACGACTTGGCGAACTTCCCGGCCGCGTCGTAATCGCCCACATCGAACGCCGCGACCGCCGACATGTAGAGCGCCCGCGCGGCGAGTTGGTGTTGCGGATATTTTTGCAGCACTTGCTGATAGACCGGCAGGCTTTCCCCGCGGCGGTCGGGGATGTCGTAGAGGGCATCGGCCTTGGTTGACAGCAGGAAGGGGGCCATCTCGGTCTCGGCGAATTTGCCGATCGCCGGTTCGACAACCTTCAACGCTTCAGCCGGCTGGTCCAACTTCAAATGCGTCAGGGCGAGGTAGTACGCCGCTTCGGACGCCTGTTGCGGGCTGGCCTTGGCGTCGCCGGCCGCTTGTGCCAGCAGCGCCTTGGCTTCGTTGTACTTTTCAAGATCGAATTGGCACTTCCCAGCCGCCAACCGCGCGGCGGAAATGTGCTGGCCGTTGGGGAACGCCTTGAGCAGTTCGGCGAACACGCCGGCCGCCTCGGGCAATTTGCCGGCGGAGATCAGGCACTCGCCGCGGCGAAGCATCGCGAATTCGGCCAGCGGCGACTGCTTGTTTTGGGCGGCTTCGGCGAATCGCTTTTCGGCTTGATCGAATTTTTCTTGCGCGTGGTAGCAGATCGCCTGCCGCAGCCGAATCTCGTCGGCCAGTTCATGCTTGGCCAACGCCGGCTTGGTGAGAAACTTTTCATAGGCCGCGATGGCCGCGTCGAACTGCTCCAAATCTTGCTTCGCCACGCCGAGAAAATACAACGCGTCGGCGGCCAGCTTGCTGTCGGGAAACTTGTCGGCCAGCGCCTGGTACGCCGCCGACGCCGCTTCGGTATCGCCCGCGGGCTAGCGGGCATCGCCGAGCTAGTAATACGCCCGCGGCACGAACGGGCTGCCTGCATGCTTGGCGATCATATCATTCAGCGCCGCCGCCGCTTGCTTGAAATCTTCCGGCTTGTTGCTGGCCGAAGCGATTTGAAAGCGGGCCATCGCCAGGTTGTAGCGGGCCGCATCTAATTGGGCGAACTTCGGGTACTTCTGTTGCAGCGTGTTGTAAGTGGCGATCGCCTCATTGAACTTCTTCGTGTTCAACTGCGAGTTCGCCAGGAAGAAGTGCGCTTCGTCGATCCGCTTGTAGTTGGAGTGGGCCTGGATGAACTCCGCCCACTTGGCGGCCGACTTTTCGTACAGCCCATTGTTGTAAGCCGTGGCGATGATGTTGAACTGCAGCGCCGCCTGGCGATCAGCCTCGGCATCTTGGGCAAAGCCCGCGGGGGTTGCCGCGAGGGCAACCACCGACGCCAAAACAACCAGGGCAAACGGGCGAAAACGAAACGGTGAGGTCAACATTGCGAACGCCTCCTTGAAGCAACGGTCGCGACGGCCAACTGAAAGTGAGGACGGATTTCAGGTTGCCGCGCAGGCGGGAATCAAATATCAGCAAATTCTGATGTATTTCGACGCGGTATTCAACCAACCGGCGTAAACACGGGCTTTGTCCAGATTGCCTGAAAGGAAAGGACGCGTGATAATCGCTAAGAGTGGGTCTCCTCCGAAATTCTCACATCCCAACTTCATCACACTCATCAACGAGCAGATTCATGGCCGCAATCATTCTCCTTGCTGAAGGCGTGCAGCGGCAGTCGTACCTGGCGTGGATGTTTCAGTCGCTCGGTTTTTTCTATTCCGTGGTGTTGCCTGGTTCGGCGCTGTTGGTTTTTCTAGGCGCGGTCATCCTCGTCGCGGCCTGCCGCCGGCCGGGAGTGATTGCGTCGTACCTCGTGTTCCTGCCATTGCCGATCATGATTGGCGCGCTCGGAACTGTGCAAGGGATGATCGCTTCGTACTCGGTGATCGCGCATTCCACGATGGCTCCGAAACCTTCCGAGATGGCGCAAGGGTATTCCACGGCGCTGTTCACGTTGCTGGTTGGAATTCTGCTGACGTTTCCCAGCTATTTCGTGTTGGCGGTCGGGTTGTTCGCGCGGACCCTCGCCTGGCGGCCGCGGGGGGAACAGGCTGGCAAGATTGCGTAGCGAACCACGCGAATCAGGGCGTTCTATACGGAAAAGTCAGCCGGTAGCCGATCCGGCCCTGGGCGACTACAATGGCGTGGTGGACGGAGTTTTCGTCGATTCCTCTTCTTCACCAGGAATTCGCCAAGGCCAACTTGTCGCGAGTCCTTCTGATTCAGGGGTTCTGACAACGCCCGCCGGCGTGGGCTAACGATTTCTACACCACCGGCGTGATCGACGTGTCTCTAAGAACCAGTCGCGGCGGCCCGGCGCGTGCCATCGCGGTTTTCGGACATAAAGGAGTCAACATGAGCAACCGGTTATATGTTGGGAATCTGCCGCGGGAAGTAACCGCCGCGGAATTGGAAGGGCTGTTTACGCATTACGGAAAAGTTCGCGAAGCCAGCGTCGTCACCGACCGGGCCAGCGGAGATTCGCGGGGGTTTGGCTTCGTCGAAATGGTCGATCCCCAGCAAGCTGCCAAGGCCATCGAAGAATTGAACGGCCACCGCGTCGGGCAAAAATTTTTGGTGGTGAACGCCGCCCGGGATTAGCGGCGCAATACACACGACCCGCTGTTACCGAAGTCCGCTGCATCAACCGAAGGCACACCTATGACCGCCCCGCCAGCTTGGACCACGAAGATCG
>CALBTA010000494.1 GCA_937967755.1 uncultured Planctomycetaceae bacterium
AACGGAATTCAGCACACGCCAGCAGCGCCTGGCAAACCGCCACCAGTGCCTCTTGCTTACCTTCTTGGCCTTGCTCCTTCTCGCTGGACCATTGGCGAAGCAGTTTCATCGTCGTGGTTAGCTCCGCGTCAGTCGCATCCCGTCCTAGGGCAATCCGATAGGCCTTCCGGACTCGTTCCGGGTCACTCATCTCTTCGGCTTCCAGCAACCGCTTGGCGAATTCGTTGGATTGATCCACCACGAACTCGCTGTTCATCATGAACAATGCTTGCGATGGAACGGTCGTGACTTGCCGGCGGCCGACAATGATACTCGGCTCGGCGAAGTCGAAGACCGACAGCACTTCCGGCACGGCGTTGCGCAGAATCGGAATGTAAACGCTGCGGTGGTTGAAGTCGCCCCGGTCGATTTGGGCCAGTACGTTCGTCTCGCGCCCAACGTTTTTTCCCGCAAGTTTTGCCACCGGCGAAGCTTCAGGCGGCTTGCGTTGTAATTTCCCGCTGGCGATGAGCATCGCGTCGCGAATCGCTTCCGCGTCCAGCCGGCGGTGGTTTTGTCGCCAGAACAGCAAGTTTTCAGGGTCTTTCGCGGCTTGCGAAGGGCTGTGGTCGCTGGCCAGCCGGTACGTGCGGCTTAACACAATCTCGCGAATCACTTGCTTAGTCGACCAGTCGCTATCAACCAGCCGCGTCGCCAGGTGGTCGAGCAATTCCACGTTGCTGGGCCGCTCGCCCATCACGCCAAAGTTGTCAACCGTCCTCACAATGCCGTGCCCGAACAGCCAATGCCAGGTTCGGTTGGCCATTACGCGGGCGGTGAGTGGGTTGTCGGGCGACGTAAGGTAATGCGCCAGATCCAGACGCCCGCTTTGTTGCTTGTTGATTGCTGCCGCGCCTTCGACCGAAACGACTTGCAAAAATCCACGTGGAACCGATTCGCCCAACGTCTTCACGTTGCCGCGGATGTGCAGGCGGCAATCGGCGACGTTGCCTTCGACCACGCCCATCGCGGCCGGGCCGGCCGGAAGCCTAGCGTTGCCGCCCGACTTGTTCGCCAGTGCCTTCTGACGCTTGGCCAACTGCGCAACCTTGCGGGTCAACTGTTTCACTTGGGCAGCGTTGTCGTCCGCTTCCTTCGCGGCCTTCAAATCTGCCCTTGCTTGTTGCAATTGCTTCGTCACAGCCGCCAATTGCGGATTGTCAGGCGCGGAGGCGTCTCCTCTTTCCCCCAGCGGAATTAGCGAAGAGGGCTGCCGGTTCCCATTACCGCCGGTCGCTCCGTAGAGCGTATTGCTGCTGCGGAAGATCCCCGCCAACGCGTAATAATCGCGTTGCGGGAACGGATCGAACTTGTGGTCGTGGCAACGGGCGCAGCTAACGGTGACGCCCATCACGCTGCGGGTGGTGACGTCGATCTGCTCGTCGACGATGTCCATCGTGAAGACGTTCCGATCCCGTTCGTTCAACGACTTCGGACCCATCGCCAGGAAACCGGTGGCAATTAACCGTTCGTCGCGGTTGTCTTTATCGGTTCCGGGCAGCAAGTCGCCGGCAATCTGTTCTTGAATAAACTGATCGTACGGTTTGTCGTTATTGAACGCCGCGATGACATAATCCCGATAGCGCCAGGCGGCCGGGTAAGTCACGTTCCGCTCCATGCCAGTCGATTCGGCGTAACGGGCGATGTCCATCCAGTGACGGCCCCAGCG
Source organism: uncultured Planctomycetaceae bacterium (assembly GCA_937967755.1). Classification (GTDB taxonomy): domain Bacteria; phylum Planctomycetota; class Planctomycetia; order Pirellulales; family Pirellulaceae; genus CALBTA01. The sequence goes on from CALBTA010000494.1 coordinate 1,709, forward strand.
CTCTCCGAAGTGCGGCGAGGCGAGTAGGTGATCGACAAGCTTTTCCAAGCCACCCGGTTTCCATTGACCTTCATCGGTCTCGGCAAGCCAAAGATTCATCTGCTCAGGCGATGGGGGCAGCCCGATCAAATCGAAATACAACCGGCGGATCAGCACTGCCGGACCGGCGTCGGCGATGGGGGAAATTCCTTCCGCTTCCAACTTCGCCAGCACAAACCGATCCAGATCACTCGCCGGCCAATCGGCGTCCTTCACTTTCGGAGCCGGCTGCCGCCGCGGAGGTTGAAACGCCCAGAACTGACGCCCCTTCTCGATGTCGATTTCTCGGTTGATCAGTTTCGTCGTATCATTGTCGCGCGGGTCAGGGGCACCCAGTTTCACCCAGCGTTCCAAATCGGCAATTTCTGAAGGCGATAGTTTCCCCTTGGGCGGCATCTCCATCTCTTCGTAACGAACGGCCTGAATCAGCGGGCTATTGTCGACATCGCCCGGTTCGATCGCGGCCCCGTTGTCCCCGCCGCGCTGCCACCCCTGCTTGCTATCGAGGAGCAGCCCACCCTTGATCGACTTCGCATCTTCAGCATGGCATTGGTAACAATGTTGCACCAGCAGCGGGCGGATCTTGGATTCGAAGAACTCAAGATGCTCACGCGGCAAACGTTCGGCCGCCGAAGCGGTTACGCCAAATGCCAGCAACACGGTGCCGAGTGCAAATCGCATCATGCGAGAGTGTCTCATCTGAAGGTGGGGAGAATCGCAGTGGGGAAATCGGGGCGAGAGCGCTTCTCTATGGATAAGATGCGCTTGATCGGTCTATTATTGCCTTGATCGCGGATTCGCTCAATCCTTTTGTGAGGGCGGTAAGTTCAATGATGGCAACATCTTAACCGCACGAGGATCGTCCCGCGCGTGGCTGGTTGTCGCCCGGCGGTAAAAAATCTACGATGCGTTTTCGCCTTGATTCTGATCAATTTCTTGCTCAATTCGGCTCGTCGGTAGCCTGCGACGAAAGCATTTTGTGAAGCAACAGAAGTTTACCGACCGTTTCGCTTCGATTTTCGATCTCGCTCTGACCATGGCCGACGACGCCGAGGCGGACGCGATTTTGCTGATGCTGGAAGGGCCAACCGACTGGGCACAGCTCGTTGCCCGGAGCGGAGATACCCGGCTGATCGTCGCTGGCGAGACGGACGAGGTTCTGACCGGGGCCGAAGAGCACGCGCTGGCCCGCATCGTGCTCGACACGGCCGATGCGCCCGTCTACGAAAAACTGACCCAAGCCCTGCTGGAAGCGGTGGCGGACGATACCCTCGTTCCCGGGGCCGGTGTCGTCGCCATCTACAGTGGGTTTGAAACCGGCAAGATGGATTCGATCAGTTTCATCCGGTTGGATGAACACCTACGGAGGCTGACGGTGCGCGACTTGCGTCAACTAGAAACCAAAGTTCCGCTCGACACGCTTAAAGCAGTATTGGATCTGGCCGTTGAAATCGGTCGTGAAGGGCGCGAGGGAAAAATGGTCGGCACGATGTTCGTCGTCGGTGATGCCCGCAAGGTTTTGGCGTATAGCCAGCCGACTGTCTGGGACCCAGTCAAAGGTTACAGCCGCAAGGAACGGAATATCCACGAGTCTCGCAACCGCGAAGCGATCAAAGAGATCGCCCAAATGGATGGCGGGTTTATCGTTTCGGCCGATGGCACGATTGAATCGGCTTGCCGTTTGATCAGCGCACCGGCCGCCAGCATCACGCTTTCCAAAGGCTTGGGTACGCGGCATTGGGCGGCGGCGGCGATCACCAAGGCGACCAACGCCATTGCGATCGTGGTCAGCGAATCCAACGGAACCGTTCGCCTATTTCAAAGCGGTGAAGTCGTCCTCCGCATCGAACCGTTCCGTCGGGCGATGAAGTGGAAAGACTTTGAATTCGAACCACCTTCGGCGACGAGCGAGTGACCATGGCCGACATTCAAATCATCCAGGCCGATTTCAACGACGAGCGCCATTGCCGCGACGTGCTGTGGATGCTCAATCACTACGCCACGCATCCGATGGGCCAGGGCGAGCCACTTTCCGATGAGGTTCGCGACCGCCTGATTCCCGGGCTGCGCAATCACCCCACGGCACTCGCTTTGCTGGCATACGACGCCGACAAGGTCGTCGGCATCGCCTTGTGCTTTCGCGGGTTCTCGTCGTTCAAAGCCCAGCCGCTATTGAACATTCACGACTTCGCCGTGGCCGAATCCGCCCGCGGCCAGGGCGTGGGGAAGCAACTGATGGAAGCGGTCTTCGACACCGCCGAAAAGCTCGATTGCTGCCGCGTCACCCTGGAAGTCGCCGTCGCCAACGAACCGGCGAAACAACTCTACCTGAAATGCGGCTTTGAACCGGGTGAAGAGAAATCGACGGCCCAGTGGTTTTGGACGAAGCGTCTTTAGTTGGCCGATGAGTGGAACGCATTTCCTCTGCGTTCAGAACGGAGTACAACTCCGTTCTACGAACCCATCAACGAACCGGAGCAAGGCTGCCATTTCCCTCAGGCGGTTAGTCCCACCACCAAACTCCCTTGGGCAGTTCCGCGGGCTTGGAATCATGGCGGTCGTAAGCGAGGTCGCCGGTGGTGTCGGTCTTGATCGCATCGCGCTTTGTCAACGCCTGGGGGCGGAAGGCGACACCGCCGCTGACGCCCGCGATGATCTGATTGCCATGTACCACGCGGTGGTTAATGATTGTCTCGACTTCCGTCGGGGCGACCGCAAGTTCGACCTGGAATTGCTCAGGG
>CALBTA010000495.1 GCA_937967755.1 uncultured Planctomycetaceae bacterium
CTTTATAGAGCGTGAGCTTCTGCAGATCTACTACCAGTGTAACTTGTAAGTCTGCCTCGGAGACGTAACCGATGCCGGTCGCATGCGAGTGCTCTTCGAGAACTACCAGCCTGATATCGTCTTCCATGCGGCTGCCTACAAGCACGTACCGCTGGTCGAAGCAAACATCGGCGAAGCGGTGAAGAACGTGCCGCTGGCAACTCAGACACTCGCCGACCTGGCGGATGAAACGGGCGTCAACTCGTTTGTCATGATCTCAACCGACAAAGCAGTCAATCCCACCAGCGTGATGGGAACCTGCAAGCGCGTCGCGGAACTTTACGTGCAGGCGTTGGCCGAGCAATCCCAAACGCGATTCGTGACGGTGCGGTTTGGAAACGTCTTGGACTCGGCCGGCAGCGTCGTGCCAATCTTCCGGGATCAAATCGCCCGCGGCGGCCCCGTGACCGTGACTCACCGCGACATGACGCGGTTCTTCATGACCATTCCCGAAGCGTCGCAGTTGGTTATCCAAGCAGGCGCAATGGGCAAAGGTGGAGAGATCTTCGTGCTCGACATGGGCGAGCCGGTCCGCATCGCGGCATTGGCTGAAGACATGATCCGATTGTCTGGCTTCAAAGTCGACGACGACATCGAAATCCAGTATATCGGCCTTCGCCCCGGCGAAAAGATGTACGAAGAACTTTACAACGATGGCGAAAACTACACCGCCACGCCGCACCCTAAGATCACCGTTGCCGATTGCCACGATGTGCAGCTTGGGGAAGTGCGCCGTCAACTCATTCAGTTGGCCACCGGCGCCGACGGTGACAGCACGCTTTTGCTGGCAACATTGAAGTCGCTCGTGCCGCAATTCCAGCGAGAAATCGAGTCGCCCGCCGAACAGCCGCTCGCCAAGGCCGCATAGCGTGGTAACCGCATCGAAGGTGGCAAAGCTTGCCGGTTGCATCGCCGGTCTGTCCAGATGGGCACGTTAGTTGCCGAAGATAGTGTGGTCGTTCTCTTCCGTACATCTTAGGGAAATGCCCCGTGTCCGCCGCCGGCTTCTTCAAAAGCGTATACCTCCAGTATCTTTCCAAACCACCGGAATACCGGAAGGTTTATGCCGCGATTCGCCGACGCAAGCCGCGCAGCATCGTTGAGTTGGGCGTGGGAGACGGTGCTCGAGCACAGCGGATCATCGCGATGGCGCAGCGCTATCACGAAGGCGAAGTTCGCTACACGGGTGTTGATCTGTTCGAAGCTCGTGACGACGCCCAAACCGGGTTGCCGTTGAAGTCGGCGTACAAACTGTTGCGTTCCACCGGCGCGAAAGTACAGTTGGTCCCCGGCGATCCGTTTTCAGCGCTGGCCAGAACGGCAAACTCTTTAACTGGCACGGAATTGCTGATCATTTCCAGCGACCAGGATGTCCAATCGTTGGAGCGAGCGTGGTTCTACGTTCCTCGGATGATTACCGAATCGTCGCTGACTTTCATCGAAAGCGATGCCGGGGACGACGCCGCGAAGTCGATCACCAGACTGTCGCTGGCCGACGTGCAAGCTCGCTCAGGCCAACCCGCTCAGACCCGCCGCGCCGCCTAGTGGTAGCGTTGGGGACCCCAGCCTGCAGTCGGTTCATATTTCTCGGGTGTTCGACTATCATTGAGGGTGTCGCCTTCAGTATCTCTGGAGTTCACCCATATGTGCGCTTACTCTCGGCGTTTTTGGTTTGTGGGTGCCGCGTTGATCGCAGCCCTGTTCGTCAACGAAGGCTTCGCTGACGAGAAACCGAAGAGCTACTACCTCATCGGCAATTCGCTCACCTGGGACACCGTGCCATCTCTGCTCGACGGCGATGTGCAATGGCACGTTGACTGCGGCAAAAGCCTCCCGTTCATGCATCAGAATCCTGGGGCACCATGTGTGAAATCTTCCACGCTGTGGCCGGAGGCGCTTGGGGAGAAGCAGTACGATTTTGTCGTCGTGCAACCGCACTACGGTTCAACATTGGAAGAAGACGCGAAGGTCATCTCCGCCTGGATGAAGTTGCAGCCGAGGGCGGTGTTCGTCATTCACACCTGCTGGGCGCACCACACGAAGCGGGAAGCGGAGTACGCCAACGAAGACATCTCGGGAAAGATGCAGCACAGTCCCGCGTATATCGACGCGTTGCTTGGCAAACTCCGTGAGCAACATCCTGGCCGCCATTTTCGCCAAACCCGCGCGATTGATCTGCTGGCAAAAATCGCGGCCGATGCGTCGGCCGGCAAGGCACCAGTGAGCGATGTCGCGGAACTACACCGCGATGCGATTAACATGAAGCACGACACCGGAAAATACCTGATGCACAACGCCATGCGCCGGGCTTTGGGTCAGGACGCATCGATGAAGGGGTTTGAGAAATTGGACCCCAACGTCAGGGAATATTTCGACTCCGTTCTCAATTCCGTGGTTGAGAATTAGCCATCCGGGCCAAATTTGCTTTTGGGCTCGCGTTTCAGCCACCATGCATAGTGGTCTGACCGCAACCCATCCACCTGCGCCAATCCGTTGACAATCAGGCTGAGTCTGATTATCTTTAACCCCGGTCATAGTCAGTGTTTGCGTAGTCCTTGACCCCCCGCCTGAATTCCTACCTAACCTAGCTTGCGTGATTGCGTTCACCCGCAATCTTTCGCGTTCCATATTTTCCCACCTTGGCGCTGAAGGTATACGCCGAGCCCAACCCCGCCATCGGAGATGCAGCCATGAGATGTTTTGGTAATCGTCTAAGCCGTCGCAATATGTTGACCGTCGGTGCCGCGGGTGGATTGGGCCTGACTTTGCCGCAGCTCTTGAAGTTGGAACAGGCCCAGGCGGAGCAGAAAGATTACAACATGCTGCCGGTCAAGGCGAAGAGCGTGATCCATGTCTTTTTACCTGGCGGAATGGCCCATCAGGAGTCGTTCGACCCGAAACCTTACTCGCCGTTGGAATACCGAGGCGAGATGAAGCCGATCAAGACGAAGACCGGCGAGTTCTTCTGCGAATCGGTTCCGAAGTTGGCGGCCTGTGCTGATAAGTTCACGGTCATTCGCTCGATGACCCATGGCGAAGCCGCTCACGAACGTGGCACGCACAACATGTTCACGGGCTACAAGCCTAGCCCGGCGCTCAGTTACCCTTCGATTGGCAGCGTGATCAGCCACGAATTTGGTCCGCGCAACAATTTGCCCCCTTACGTTTGCATTCCGAACCAGCCCAACGAATTCGCGGGCAACGGGTATTTGAGTTCGTCGTACGCCCCGTTCAGCCTGGGTGCGGATCCGGCGTCGACGAATTTTCAGGTCCGCGATTTGAAGCTTCCCGGCGGCGTGGACGATAAACGGTTCGCCCGGCGGCAGTACGCGCTGGAGGTGGTCAACAACCGCTTCGCCCAGCAGCAAAATGCCGATGGCGTGAAGGCGATGGATACGTTCTATGACCGCGCGTACAGCATGATCGCCTCTGAACAGGCCCGAGTGGCTTTCGACATCAACAAAGAAGATGCGAAGCTGCGGGAAAGTTACGGCATGAACCAGGCCGGGCAGCGGCTGTTGATGGCCCGCCGCCTTGCGGAAGCCGGTGTTCGCCTGATCACGCTGACCTACGGCGGCTGGGATATGCACAATCAGATCACCAACAGCATGAAGCGGCAAATGCCTTCGCTGGATCAAGGCCTGGCGGCCCTGATCAACGATATGGAGCATCGGGGCATGCTGGATGAAACGCTGGTGATGGTTTCCAGTGAATTCGGCCGCACGCCGAAGATCAACCGCACTGCCGGCCGTGACCACTGGCCGAAAGTCTTCAGCGTGATGCTGGCTGGCGGCGGCATCACAAAGGGACAGGTTTACGGCACGTCGAATGCAACCGCCAGCGAACCTGATACCGACCCGGTCAATCCCGCCGATTTGATGACGACCGTCTACCACCAGATGGGCATCGTCGCTGACAAAGAACTGATGGCCCCCGGCGACCGCCCGATTGAAATCGTTGATGGCGGTAAGGTGATTGAAGGTTTGGTTTAACGTGGGACGGGTTTGTAACCCGTCCAATCCTTCGAGCGTGCTTTGAACCAATGGCTTCTCCCTTAGGGAGAAGGTGGCCGCAGGCCGGATGAGGGTGAAGCGGATACATACTCCGCCCTCACCCCAGCCCTCTCCCAGAGGGAGAGGGAGAAGGAGAAGGAGAAGATCGAAACTCCCGCCCTAACCTGAAATTCTTCCGCCATGCAACTTCAACGCCTCCTGATCGCAGGAACCATCACACTGCAACTGGCCGCCATCGCATCTGCCGTGCAGCCAACCTTCACCGCCATTGATCCGCCCGGCGTGCAGCGGGGAACGGAAGTGGAACTCACCCTGCGGGGCGCGAGGCTGGACGACGCTCAAGAGTTGATGCTTTACCAGCCCGGCGTCGAGGTGACCAATTTAGAAGTCGTTAACGCCAGCACGCTGAAGGCGAAGCTGAAGATCGCTCCTGATTGCCAACTCGGTTTTCACGCGGTGCGTATTCGCAGCGAAACGGGCATTACCGATTTGCGGCTGTTCTCGGTCGGCGCGCTGCCCCAGGTAGCCGAAGTGGAGCCGAACAACGACTTCGCCGAGCCGCAAGCGGTTGCAATCAACTCAACGGTGTGTGGCGTCGTCCAGACCGAGGACGTCGATCACTTCGTGATCGACGCGAAAAAGGGCCAGCGAATCACCGCTGAGCTGGAAGGCCTGCGGCTGGGCAACACGTTCTTCGATCCCTATGTGGCGATCATGAACAAGGATCGCTTT
>CALBTA010000496.1 GCA_937967755.1 uncultured Planctomycetaceae bacterium
AAATGTGCCATTTTGGTGCATGTGGAGCGGAGCCTGAATTGCATGTGATGCTGTAACCTGTTGGAGGTCAATAACTTGCAAGAATCGAGACCGGCCGAGTCACTTCGCAAATGCACCACGGGCCGCGAAAACCCGGTGCAAGGTTTCCTAGGTAGCCTTGCCGCTACCTTGTCTCGACCTAGTGCGTGAATGGCGCTGATGATTGGATAACGGGCGCAAGGCACAGGCTGGCAAGTGCGTGCCCATGTAGTTTTTGCAACAGGTGTGTTGCACCGATTCGCGAGGTTTTGCAACAAAAAAGGAGGCCCAAATGTCAACCTTCTGTTGCAAAACCTCGCGGGTTTCGCAACAGGCGCGTTGCAGAACAATTAGAGAAAATTAAGTGTCGGGTATCGAGGCATCCCCTAAGCCGCGAGCGAAGTTCGACGATGGAGTATTCGGTGGAATCGCATTCAATGCTTCAACAGCCTCGATCAACCGGTCAGCCGCGATAGCATAAGAGTCGCGATTCCGAGGACGAAGAAGAAACCGCACATGTCGGTGACGGTTGTTAACAGTGGGCCCGATGCGATGGCGGGGTCGACGCCGAAGCGTTTGAGCAGCAGCGGTACCATCCCGCCGATGGAGACCGCGACCATCGTGTTCAACGCCAGGGCAGCGCCGACCACCAGGCCCAAGTAGGGGTTACCTTGCCATAGCCAGGCGGCCACTCCGATTAACAGGCCGAGCACAATCCCGTTGACCATGCCGACGGAGATTTCCTTAATCCAAACGTACAGAATTTCGCCAGGGCGAATCAGGCCGAGTGAGAGTTCGCGCATGCTGACGGCGACCGCCTGATTGCCTGAACAGCCGCTCATGTCGGAGATGATCGGCAGAAACACAGCCAATGCGATGACTGCCGAGAGCGTGTCTTGAAACAACGCAATAACGCTGGCGGCAATGATGTTGAGGATGATGTTCACGCTGAGCCATGAAAGCCGCCGCGAAGCACGGCGGCGCAGCGGCATGGTGCGCAGCTCTTCACCGCCGACGATACCTTGCGTCTTCAAGAAATCGCTGTCTTGCCGGGCGGCCCATGCTTCATCGACCGCAGCTTTCTGAACGACACCAACCAGCCGCCCGTCGTCGTCGGCAACAGGCACACCCAGGTAGTGATGCCGGTCGAAGAAATCGGCCAGGTCGTCCAGCGGTGTTTGATCGGCGACGAACACAGGCTCGCGGATCATGAGTTCGGCGATCGGCCGAGTGTTGCCCGCGAGCAGCAAGTCGCGCAGCCGGAGCACGCCGGTCAGGCGGCCGGCTTTGTCGCAGACGTAGGCGTACTGCACGTCGTAGTCGCGGTACTCGTCAGCCCGCTGGCGCATATCGTCGACCACGTCGCCCACCGCCGCGTCTTCACGGTACTTCAGAAACTCAGTGACCATCAGGCCACCGGCAACTTCGTCGTCATACTGGCTGAGCGCTCGGGCGTCGGCTGCCTCGGCCGGGTCCATTTGCTCCAGAATCGCTTCCGCCCCGGCCTGATCGAGGTCGGCGATCAGGTCGGCCTGTTCGCAACTCGGCAACTCGTTCAGAATGGCCGCGGCCGACTCGGGCTGGAGGACTTCGATTAGCTCGACCGCCTGCGCGTCGGAAAGCTGCTCGACAAGGTCGGCCGCTTCCTCCGGAGGCAGCGCCGTCAAGACTTGCGATTGCTGCTCGCCGGTCAGCCGCGACAAGGCCAGCGCGACGTCGCCGTCAGGCAAATGGTCGAGAAACTCGGTCAACTGCTGCTGAGAGCCGTCGTCGGCAATGCGAGGCAAATCGCGCCAGGCTTCGGAAGTTTCGGGTTCCATCGGTGCAAGTGGCATTGGAAATACGGTGAGTCGTTCGGAGAGTTCAGGCGGTCAATCACCCAGATGGGGCGAATATGTCACAGAGCGCGCCAGAAAAAATACGCAACCTAGGAAATTTGCGGAATGCCAATTTGGCGAAGCTGCCTGTGCTGTCGCTTGCCCTTGTTCGTTTGCTGGCAAGGCTTTAAGATGATCGGCTACCTATTTTTCAGGAGGTAGGCCCGATGGCAGCGCGCCTCGGGCTGATTGCATTTTTGGGGACCCATTCCCGCCGGTGCAAGGGCTGGCACGGGCGTGGGATTTAACACCCAAAAAATAGACAAATACCGCAATTGCTCGCCTATATTCGACGCCTCTGGTGCGAACAATCTTCATCCACCCCAACGTTGGGTGGGCTGCACGGTTGCCGGCACTGATCTCGTTTGATCGTCCATGTCATCGATTCTCACCGACCTCACTCAAATCATGCTGCTGGCCCAAGGCGATGGGGGTGGCGGCGCGGCGGATGGGGCAGCGGGCGATGGCGGCGGGGGCGGCGGAGGGCTGTTCGACCCGTATTTCTTTCTGGTCATCATGGCCGTGATGGTGCTGTTCTACTTCATGGTCGCCCGGCCGCAGCGCCAGAAGCAGAAAGATGTGCAGTCGATGCTCGACAACTTGAAAGAGAACGACGAAGTGGTGACCGTGGGCGGAATCGTCGGCACGGTCGTCAGCTTTTCCAAGCAGGGCAAAGAGCTGGTGCTGCGGACGGATGAAAAATCAAGCGGGCGGCTGTGGGCAGTGCGGACGCACAGCGGGCGGCGGCGGTCGGTGGAAGAAGAGGCCGAAACCGAAGCCTAGGACCTAAAAAAGAGTTGGCGCGAGGGTCCCCTCTCCCTCGGGGAGAGGGCTAAGGGTGAGGGCTTTTGGTCGTCACCAGCAGAATATCGTTGAGCGAAAGTCATTGGAGCAAATAACGATGTCGTCGAAGTTCACAAAACTGATTGCCCTCACCCTGCCCTCTCCCACAAGGAGAGGGTTCACCGGCCTGATGGCCCTGGCCGTATTCGCCCTCGCTCTGTCGGGTTGCAACTCAGGTGTTGAGAATTTCAGCAAGCTCGATTCCCAGCGCGAAGAAGACAAGGCCCACGCCGGGGTGTTGGTTCCGGAAGAGTTGGACGTCAACGGCGACGGCTTCATCACGCCCGAAGAATTGCAAGGGGCGAACACCTACACGCGCAGCGTGGAGAAGTTCCTGGCCGACGGCGACAGCATGGAGGACCGCGAGCTGAACAAGGAAGAGTTCGCCAAAGCGCTGTTGGGCGAGCGGATGCCCGCCTGGCAATTGGGGCTAATCGCCCTGGCTGTGGTGATCATTCCAGTGCCAATTGGCTTCCAGCTTGCCAAGTCGCTGCGAATGCCCGACCACGGCTGGAAGATGGCGCTCGTGCTGCTCTCACTTTCCGCCGGTGGAGCGATCGCCTATTTCGGCTGGCCGCCCAAGCAAGGTATCGACCTCAGCGGCGGTATCATTCTGATTTACGAGATTGACGAAGAAGCGACCAAGCTGCAATTGGGCACCGACATCAGCGCTGAGGATAGCGGGCTTGATTCCGACCAACTGGCTGCGCAGTTGCGCCGCCGCATCAACCCTGGCGGCGTCAGCGAAATCGTCGTCCGCCCCTACGGCCCGCGCCAGGTGGAGATCATCATTCCCAATGTGGAAGAGGCCGAGATCGACTTTATCAGGGACAAGATTTCTAAGACCGGTCAGTTGGAATTCTTGATCGTTGCCAATACTCAATTTCATCTGCCGCTGCGCACCGAAGCGACAGAAAAGGTAAATTCGCCCCTACCAGCAATTAAGCGGAACGGCCAAACGGTAGCCCGCTGGGTTCCAGTCGGAGTCTCCCAGCCGACCCGAACACAACGCCCAAACTACCGTGGGATTGGTCTGAATGACTTGCTTCGGGCGCGTCGCGGAACGAGTAGAGAATTCGAAATCGTCGACAACAGCGCCGCCGTACCGCTGCTCGGCAACGACGAAAACAACCCTCAGTACAAACAGGCGTTCGACCAGCTTGGCTACCGCGATCTGCAAGTGTTGTTGGCGGTTGATGAAAAGGAAAGTCTCAATGTGAAGGGCCAGCACCTGCGCACGGCGCAGGTCAGTTCCGATGAAGTGGGGCGCCCGGCGGTTCGGTTCTTCATGACCAGTCCAGGTTCCAAGCTTTTGGGCCGGCTGACTTCGAAGCACCAGCCCGACGCCAATTCCGACTTCCGCCACCGGATGGCGATTGTGATGGATAACGAGGTGATCTCGGCACCGTCGCTCAATGCCTACATCGACGAGAGCGGCATTATCACGGGTGATTTTACGATGGAAGAAGTGACTGAACTGGTCGGTGTTCTGAACGCTGGCCGGTTGCCGGCGGTGATGCGGAAAGATCCGATCAGCGAAAACAGGGTCAGTTCACTGTTGGGTGCCGACACGATTCGCAGTGGCGCGTTCGCGATTTCGCTCTCGCTGGTCGCCGTGTTGATCTTTATGGTCATTTACTACCGCTTCGCCGGTATCGTTGCCTGCTTGGCGTTGCTGGCGAACCTTCTGTTGATTCTGGCGTTGATGATCCTCGTCAAGGCCACGTTCACCCTGCCAGGCATCGCCGGGTTGGTGCTGACCGTGGGTATGTCGGTCGATGCCAACGTGCTGATCTTTGAGCGCATTCGGGAAGAGCTTTCCCGTGGCGCGGCGCTGCGGATGGCGATCCGCAACGGTTTCCAGCGGGCGACAACGACCATCGTCGATGCGAACCTGACCACGCTGATCACGGCGATCGTGCTGTATGTGATCGGCACCGATCAGATTCGCGGCTTCGCGGTCACGTTGATCCTGGGCATCTTGATGAGTATGTACACGGCCATCTTCTGCAGCCGCGTGGTGTTTGACGTGGCCGAGCGGAAGCGCTGGATCTCGAAGTTGGGCATGATGCAAATCGTGGGTAACACCGGGATCGACTTTATCGGCCGCCGCCGCATCGCCGCGATCGCGTCGATCGTGCTGATCAGCATCGGGCTGGCCGCCGTGATTGCGCGTGGGAAGAACCTGCTCGACATCGACTTCAACGGTGGCACCAGTGTGCAGATGCTTTTGAAATCGCCGATGTCGATTGCCGATGTACGTTCGAAAGTTGAAGACGGGCGGCTGGGCGATGTGAGCGTGGTAGGCGTTCCGATGGACGCCAACGGGGCGGGCGAAGTTGCCAACACCGGCGAGTACCTCAGCTTCATCGTCAACAGTTCGATCACCGGGGAAGAACCGCCCGAAGAGGGCGACCCGGTCAAGCACGAGTTGCCCGGCGAAGACGAAGCCCGCGAATTCACGGTGGCCAGTGTAAACGCGGAGAAGGAGACGGCCGACCTGAAGGGCTCCGACGGAAACGTCATCACAGGCGTCAAGTGGGATGCTATTCAGCGGGTGGGCGTGGATGTGGTCGAACAGCGGATTCGGGAACTATTCCCCACAGAACTTCAGTTGCAATCGATGGAAGTCTCGGATTTGGCAGCGGTCAATCCCGAAGACGACCCCCCGGCCGATCCACCGGAGACGGGTGGCAGTGATGAACCCAACAATGATGGTAGCGATGCCAACGGAGCGGACGCCGACGGTAGCCAGCCAGAGGCCGACCCATCGGACATTGACGTTGGTGATTCCAGCGAGCCGGCCGGCGATGGTTCCGCCGACGATGCGACGACACCTGAAGCTGATGGTACGGCAACCGATGGAACTGCGCCCGACGGTACCGCGACCGATGGTGATTCAACTGATAGCTCGGATACGAACGGCGCGGATGATCCTGACCCAACACCGGATCCTTCCGAGAATAACCCAACGGCTGATGGCGAGGATGCTGGTGGCGCGGAGGAACCGGCCGCCGATGAGTCGGGCGCTGTGCTGCAAGACGGCGGCTATTCGTTCGTTTCTTTCCAAGCTGACGATGAGTTGCCCGCCGGCGGCGAAGAAGCTTCTTTGGATGATGAAGATGCAACTTTATCTTCAACGGGACCAGACGCCACTGCGGCTGACGACCTGGTAGGCCGAACCAAGGCAAGCCTGAAGTTTGACCACGCAGTAACCGCCGCCAGCGTTCGCAAGCTGCTGGATCGCGCAGTGCAAGAGAAGTATGGTGACGTTGACCTACCCGCGATTATCGCTACCAGCAAAGAATGGGACGGTGCCAGCGGACAAAAGCTGGATAAGTGGGACGTGGAGATTCCGATGTCCGCAGAGGCGGCCGGAGAACTGTTGGACGAAGTTTCGCAGCAGCAATCCAATTCGCCTGTTTGGCTCTCGTCAAACAACATCGGAGGCCAGGTTGCTGGTAATTTGCAAAAGACCGCCATCGCGGCGTTGCTCGCCAGCTTGCTGGGAATCATCGGTTACATTTGGCTGCGGTTCCAACGGGTCGTCTTCGGCCTGGCGGCGGTTGTGGCCCTGGTTCACGACGTGCTGATCACCTTGGGGGCAATCGCCCTCAGTTTGTGGATTGCCAAGGCGACGATGGGCGTGCTGCTGGTGGATGAGTTCAAAATCAGCCTGCCGATTGTCGCGGCGCTGCTGACGATCATCGGGTACTCGCTGAACGACACGATCGTGGTGTTCGACCGCATCCGCGAAGTCCGCGGGAAGAACCCCGATCTGACGCAAGACATGATCAACACCAGCATCAACCAAACGCTAGGCCGAACGCTACTCACATCGCTGACCACGCTGATTGTGGTGCTGATGCTGTACATCCTCGGCGGGCAAGCGATTCGCGGGTTCGCCTTTGCGTTGTTGATCGGCGTGGTGGTGGGAACGTACAGTTCGATCTTTGTCGCCTCGCCATCGCTCTTGTGGATGATGAACGCCACCAAGGAGCAAAAGGTCAACCCTGAGAAGACCGCTGCCACGACCGATGTTTAGGGTGGGCAAGCAAGACGAGTTTGGAACCCGTCCTGTGATCTGCAAGCACGGTTTACCATGGCAGTGTATGGGTTCCAAACCCTTCCTGCGCGTGAACGATTTCCCGATTTGCTCCGTAGAACACCCATCGGCAAAGTTTGCCTACCCGGTGTCAAAGGAATGACCGGCCGGCGATTTCTTCTTTCTACCGTCACTTTCGTGCGATCGCCCCGCCCTCTGATGGCGGCGGCCTATTCGCTTCGATGAAGGAAAGTGCGGTTCCCCATCGCGGCGAAGGAACATTCCATGCGGTTGCACACATTCTTGGGTTTGCTCATTCTGGCGGCGGTCGGCGGCGGGCTGGCGTGGATCTACCATCACGGCGGCAGCGCGCCGCCCGAACCTGCTACGGATTTGCAAGCCAACAATTCCGAAAGCAGCGGCGGCCCCCGCGGTCAGATCGTGCCGCTGACCCCCGACGACGATTTCACCGGGCTGGCGTTCATCGGCGTGGGAAAAAAAGTGGACGAAGAACAAGTCGCGCAGCCACAGCAGGTGCGAATTCCGGCGATTGGGCGTGCGAAAGAAACGGATGAAGCCGCCGAGGGTTCAATCCACGCGCCGCGACTTACCAGGAATTTTCCCAGACCGTTAGTGATGCTGGGGATTCGCCGTCTGCCCGAGGTGGGCGGAACGTCGGAAGACCCGGTCGCGATCCCCCACTCAACTGCCCAGCAACCCAATTACGCACCGACCAACCCGCCACCCCGGCGGCCGGCACTGCCGCTGATTGACGTTGAAGCCAAGGGCACGCGCAGCATGAACGCCACGGTGGCGGCGCGGCCGGCGACGCATACGGTCGTCGACGGCGATACGTTGCCATTGATCGCCGAGCAGTACTACGGAGACACAGCGCTGGCCGAAAAAATCTATCAGGCGAACCAGGGCGTTCTACCTTCCCCGCAGATTCTGCCCATCGGCGCGGAACTGGTATTGCCGGCCAGCGAATAGAAAACCCTGTAGGGTGTGTCAAGCTCGTGAGCGCATGGTGCGTCAGCGCAAAGCACGAATTGCGCTACCCACAGTGATTTCAAAACTGCCGCAAGGCGAGCGCAGACGCACCACGCTACGCATTGCTCGACACACC
>CALBTA010000497.1 GCA_937967755.1 uncultured Planctomycetaceae bacterium
GTCTAGTGCGTCCGTACCCCGCGGCATCGCCCTACCGGTAACGTCGGTGTCCCAGTGGGTGTTGCCTTCACGGTACCGCTCGTTCCACTGCTCGGGGGTTTGGGTCGTCATCGATCAATCCTTGCGCAGCGCCTCGGTCACGCGGACCAGGGAACGGGCCAACTCGTCCAGGCGCTCGCCGACCCCTTCGTCGATCAGGTTGTTCTCATCATCAAACGCCTTGCCGGTGGCGAAGACGAATTTCGGCAAGATGAACGTGCGGAAGTCGAGCATCAGGCTGTTGGCGATTCCCATCACCGCCATATAGCTGACGCCCCCGCCGGCGGCACAGACGAAGCCGGCGACCGTGTCGGTCCAGGCCTTGCCGGTTAGCTCGACGACGTTCTTCGCCGTGGCGCTCACATCGTAGTTGTAAACCGGCGTCGCCATGATGATGCCGTCAGCCGAACTGACCAACCCGCCCAGCCGCTGAACTTCCTCGTCGGCGTAACAGGCCCCGCCGTCGCACATCGGCAGTTTCACATTTTGCAAGTCGTAAAACTGCACGTCGCTTTGGCCGGCCAGCCTCGATTGAATTTCGCGGGCCAGTACGCGACTGCGGCTGTTCGGGTTCAGGCTGGTGCTGAGGATTAGGTACATGGCTCCCCATTATCGCGCGGCGGGGCGAAGCCGCAAGCGGACGGGCGGTGGGCACGATTTGTCCAAAATCGGGTAAAACTTCTGCAACGCGGCCGTCGCGGCGCGCGTAGAACACAACAGCCCGGGAAATATCGCATGACAGCGACGAAACAATCGGACGAATGGCTGATGGGCCAGGTGGTTGGCGGGAAGCGCGACTGCCTGGAGATTCTCGTCCGCCGGCACGCCACCCCGCTGCTGACTTATTTGACGCGGATGTGCGGCGACCGGCATCGGGCGGAGGAACTAGTGCAGGAGGTGTTTCTGGCCGTTTGGACGAAGCGGAAAACCTACAAGCTGAACAAGCCGTTCAAGGCGTGGCTCTATACGATTGCCACCAACCGCTGCCGCAGCGCGTTCCGAGGAAAAAAGGGGAAACCGATGGCCTCGCTGGAAGATACCGCTGGATCGAACACGGAAGCCGAAGACCACGGCCCGATGGACCTGGCGGTGAATGCGGAAAACGCCTCGATTGTCACCGCGGCGGTCGCCAGGTTGCCTGAACAACAACGCATGGTCGTCACATTGCGGGTTTGGGGCGATATGTCGTATGCCGAAATCGCAGCCAGCGCTGGCCGAACCGAAGCAACGGTTCGTTCGCACATGCACCGGGCGCTAGAGTCGCTAAGAAAATCACTGACACCGGTGCTTACCAATGAGTGACATACGCCATATCGATACAGAAGTTTCTGAAAGTTTGAATCGTTAGTGCTTCTTCTTTTTTGAACAGAAGGGCGCGGAGATCGCAAAGGGAAGAGAAGGTAATTTTTGTTCATGAGCTTTCTTTAGATTTCTTCAATTCTTCGCGCTCTTAGCGATCTTCTGTTCCTAAATTGACAGACAAATTTAATGCGTCTGAGGTAACACGACATGCTCGATAACAATAAAACCCCCGAACATTACGCCGACGCTTACGTCCACAAGTTGTTGTCGCAAGAAGAAGCGGCTGCTGTTGAGGAGCGGGCGAAGGCCGACAAGGCTTGGAGCCATGCGTTGGAGGACGCCCAGCGGCGTCGCGATTTGCTCAAGTCGCTTCCGCCCACCGAGGCGACGGAGAAACTTGTGCAGCAAACGATGGCCCACGTGACCAGCAAGGTCGAGCGGCGTGATCGGACTTGGAAAATCTACTCGCGCAGCGTCCTGGGTCTGGCGACCGCGGCGGCGCTGGTGATCGCCGCGTTCCATACCTATTTCTACACGATGAAGCCCTCGCCGTACGACGTGCGGATTTTGGGCCAAAATCAGTTGCTTTCGGGAACTGACGCGGCGCTCCGCGTGGCGGTTTTCGATCAGGCAACCGGCCAGCCAGTCAACGGAGTACCCGTTCGCCTGGCGCTGTTCGACCGCGACAGTGGCGAGGAGTTCGACCTCGGAGATTTTACCAGCGGCGAAGATGTCGCGGCTCGGTTCACACTTCCCGATTGGGAACCGGGCAGTTACGACCTGCGCGTCGTCGCCCAAACCAAGGGACAAGACGCGACGCTGACCGAGTCGCTGACGCTGCGCCGCGAGTGGAAGCTGATGCTCTCGTCCGACAAGCCGATTTACCAGCCCGGGCAGACGATTCACCTTCGCGCTCTGGCGATGCGCAAGCCCGATTTGAAGCCGGTCTCCGGGGAAGAGATGGTCTTCACCGTGCAGGATCCCAAGGGCAACATGGTCTTCAAGCACCGGGCGACCGGCAGCGAGTTCGGCATCGCGGCGGCTGATTTTTCGCTGGCCACCGAAATCATCGAAGGCCCGTACAACGTTGCCTGCCAGGTGGGCGACACGGTTAGCGAAGAAACCGTCAACGTACAGAAGTACGTGTTGCCGAAGTTCAAGGTCGATGTCACCGTTGACAAGGCCTTCTACCAGCCCGGCGAGCAGGTCGCCGGCACGGTTCAGGCCGATTACTTTTTCGGCCAACCGGTCGCCGATAGCGAAGTGACCATCGACGTCGTGACGGCCGATGTTCAAAAGCACAGCATCGCTTCGATTGTGGAAAAGACCGACGCCCAAGGGGCCGCCGCGTTCAAGTTCGCCCTGCCCGATGCCCTGATCGGCCGCGAGCAAGACGACGGCAACGCCCGCTTCGCCCTGGTTGCCAAAGTGACCGACACCGCTGGGCAGAAGTACGAACGGGCCGTTTCGCGGATCGTCACTTCCAACCCGATCCGCCTGGACGTGATTCCCGAATCGGGCAATTTGGTGAAGGATGTGGCCAACAAGGTTTACATCTTCGCCAGCTACGTAGACGGCCGCCCGGCCCAGGTTGGGCTGAACGTCAACGGTGGTGAGCATGAAACAGAGACGAACAAACTTGGCGTGGCGGAGTTTGAACTGACACCCAAGTCGAATGAACTCGGCCTGTTGGTCGTCGCTACCGACAAGGAGGGCCGGATGGGCCGCGAGCACACGAAGCTGGCCGTCGGGCAAGTTGCCAGCGATTTCATCGTCCGCACCGACAAGGCGACTTACAGCGGCGGCGATACGGTCAACCTGACGGCGCTGGGCGGCGGCGTGGAGCCGGTTTTTGTCGACTTCCTGAAAGACGATCAGACCATTCTGACCACCACGGTCGATATGGCCGACGGCACAGGCGAGCACCAGTTTGATTTGCCCGCCGAAATGTTCGGCACCATCAAGCTGGTCGCCTACCGCTTCGGCAAGGCGGGTGTTCCCGTTCGCAAGACGAAAATGATCTTCGTCCGCCAGGCCCGCACGCTGAACATCGCCGCTTCGCTCGATAAGAAAGAGTATCGCCCGGGCGTGAGCGCCCGGCTGAATCTGAAATTGACGGACGAAGACGGGAAACCCGTTCCCGGTGCGATTAGCCTTGCCGCGGTTGATGAAGCAGTCTTCGCGGTCCTCGGACAGCGGCCCGGTATGGAACAGGTGTTCTTCATGCTGGAAGAGGAGCTGCTTGAACCGGTTTACGAAATCTACAGTTGGGATCCCTTCGCCGAACCCGGCGGCAGCGGCCCGATGCCCGAGGAGGTGATTGAACTGGAACAGGCGATCTTTTCCCGCACAGCCCGGGCGACGCAAGGGTATGACGCAGTGCCCGACGCCTTCGCGGCCCCGGTTTCCGAAGGCGATTTCACCGACGGGGCTTGGGACGGTGGCGTTGATATCATGGAACCGATGTTCATGGATGAGAATGTTACCGTCGTCAACGCCGGCGGCGACGCGAACGTGACCTATGTCGGCGGCGACGAGTCGCCCTTCTCGTTAGCGGCAGCCAGCTACTGGTTGAACCACGAGGAAGTTTCACTGCGCCGCCGGCACGGCATCGCCGGCAGCATCATCGCCTGGGTCGGTCTGTTGGCCATGATGGTGCTGATCAGTATCGCCACATTCGCCGTTTACAAGCCCAAGGCGTTTCTCATCGCTTTGGCGATTTGTATTCCGCTGATCTGCGTGATGGGGTTAGTCGCATCGGCAACGCTGTTTGCCACCAAAGCGGCCAGCGAGGGAGGCTTCAACCAAGTCGACATGGCCGTCATGGCCGAAGCGCCGATGGCTGGAGCGGAGCAAATGGAAATGGACTTCATGGATGGGGGAGCGGATTTCGGTGTGGACGCGGCTGATGGTTGGGATGCAGGCGGAATCGACGAGATGGCCGCCAACACCGCCGCCGAAGAACCCGGAGCCGCTTCGCGAATAATTGATACCGCTGGTTCCGACGCTGCCCCGGCGGCCAAGCCCAAACCGCGTGTCCGCGAGTGGTTCCCCGAAACGCTGCTCTGGCGGCCGGAAATCGTCACCGACGAAAATGGCGACGCGTCGCTGGAGATTCCGCTGGCCGATTCGATCACCACCTGGCGGTTGACCACCAGCGCCGTCTCCTCCGGCGGGCAGCTTGGCGGCGGCAGCGAAGCGATTCGCGTCTTCCAGCCCTTCTTCGTCGATCTCGATCTGCCCGTCGCTCTCACGCGGAACGATCAGGTCAACGTGCCGGTCGTCGTCTACAACTACCTGGACGAAGCGCAGGCGGTTACGCTCGATATCAAGGCGGCCGATTGGTTCACCCGCGTCGATAGTGCCGGGATGGAACTCGAATCGAATGAGCCGCTCACGCTGGAACTGGCCGCTGGCGAAATCCGTTCGCTGCATCTGCCGCTGCGGGTCAACCAGGTTGGCAAGCAACATCTGCAAGTCACCGCCACCGGGGCACAGGACATCGGCGACGCCATCAAGCGGCAGATCGAAGTCATCCCCGATGGCCGCCGGATCGAACAGGTTGTCAGCGGCACGCTCGACAGTCCGCTCGATACCACGCTGCTATTGCCTGCCGACGCCATCGAAGGCAGCCCGCGGGCGATCGTGAAGTTGTATCCCACCACGTTCAGCCAACTGGTCGAAGGGTTGGACGCGATCTTCCAGATGCCCTCGGGCTGTTTCGAGCAAACGTCGTCGACGACTTACCCGAACATCCTGGCGCTCGATTACCTGCGGCGCACCAAGACCAGCGCCCCGGAGGTCGAGGCGAAGGCCCGCCAGTACATCAACCTCGGCTACCAACGGCTGATCAGCTTTGAGGTCACCGACAAAGGACGGCGCGGCGGCTTCGATTGGTTTGGCAACCCGCCCGCCAACGAAACGCTGACGGCTTACGGGCTGATGGAATTTGAAGACATGGCCAGCGTGCATGATGTCGATCCGGCGCTGATCGACCGCACCCGCGACTGGCTGATTTCCAAGCGGCAGCGCGACGGGCGTTGGAAGGGTGACCCGAATATGCTCAACGACGGGCTGGCGGGCAGCGTGAACCAAGGGCGGGATATCGATCTGGCGGCGACTGCGTACATTGCCTGGGCGGTGTTCGGTTCAGGCGAGGCGAAAGCGCAGTCGCAAGTGACACTCGACTACCTGCTTTCCCATGAACCGGCGAGCATCGATAACGCGTACCTGTTGGCACTGATTGCCAACTGCATTGCCGGCATCGACCCGGACCACAACGCGTTGGGCGAGTACTACGCGCGGCTCGACGGTATGAAACAGAAGAGCGACGACGGCAAGCTGGTCTATTGGAAGCAGGCCGAAGGTGCCCGCACGATGTTCTATGGCGACGGTCGCAGCGGCGATATCGAGACAACCGCCATGGCCGCGCTGGCGCTGATGAAGTCGGGGCAGCATTCGGCCAGTGTGAACGGCAGTTTGAAATGGCTGATCGCCCAGAAAGACGGCCGCGGCACGTGGCACTCCACGCAAGCGACCGTGCTGGCCCTGAAGGCCCTAGTCGAGGCGACCGGCACGGCGCTCGGTGGCGATAAGGCGCGGCGGATTGAAATTGCCCTCGATGGCGAGGTGATTCGCACGGTCGATATTCCGGTCGATCAAGCCGAAGTGATGCAGCAGATCAACCTGAGCGACAGCCTGGCCGCCGGTGAGCAGCGGTTGACGATCACCGACACGACGAAGACCGGCACTGGTTACCAGGTCGCGTTCTGGTACCACCAGGAGCACCAAGACCCGATGGTCGACGCCGAGCCTGATCCGCTGTCGATCAACATCGCCTACGACCGCGAAAAGCTGGCCGTGGAAGATCACGTCGCCGCGACGGCCATCGTCGTCAACAACATGCAGGCCGACGCCCCAATGGTGATTCTCGATCTGCCGATTCCCGGCGGGTTCAAAATTGAAGCGGAAGACTTGCAGAAGTTGGTTGGCAAAGATGGTGAGCAAGGCAAAATCGCCAAGTTCCAAATCACCCCGCGCAAGGCCATCGTTTACCTCCGCGGCCTGAAACCGGGCGAGCAGTTGGAACTGAAATACCGCCTGCGGGCCACCATGCCGGTGAAAGTCGCCGTCCCAGCGGCAGCTGCCTACGAGTACTACAACCCCGACCACCGCGGCGAAAGCCTGCCCGCGATGCTGGAAGCGGGGATCGATGCGTAGAAATTCCGTGGGCACGGCCACGGCCATGCGCAGTCGGTCGTTTTTCGTCGACGGTACGAAGCGCAGCTGCCACAGGCATCGCCGAAATTGGTAGGCTACCATCCTGCCCTACCATCGATCGGCGCTTCTTGACGATCCGACGTGCCGAACAATTGGCCGCTTCAGCCAAGGCAGCAATTGGTGGAATTGTGGCGTTTCAGGAAATCTAAAGCGGGCGGACGTTCGCGCTTCTGGTCGTCCCCGAGTGCCAACCCTACATCCCGGGAAAGGGATTGTCAGGAAAAACAGCCGTTCGAAACTTTCCCGGTTGCCCGGTGTTTAGAATCGCTGGCATCTTGCCGTATAGCTTTTGCTGATAAAGTCTAACGAAACCTATGGTCATGCTTTACCAACATCGCCTACTTTGCTGCTGCTCATGCCTTTCTTTCGTGGCGTTTGCATCTGCTATCTCCGCTATTGAATGGCCGCAGTTTCGGGGGCCGCAGGGGGCGGGGAAGGCGGTTGACGAAACTGCCCCGCTGAAATGGAGCGACGACGAAAATCTGAAGTGGAAGACCGAATTGCCCGGCCCGGGTTCTTCCAGCCCGATCATCGTGGGCGATCGTATGTTCGTCACTTGCTATTCCGGTTACGGAACTGGCGGGGGTGGAAGTATCGATGACCTTAAGCGGCACCTGATCTGCATCGACAGGCACGATGGCAAGGTGCAGTGGGACAAAACCGTCGACGCAGAAAAGCCGGAGGATTCCTATCGCGGCTTCATCAATGAACATGGCTACGCCAGCAACACGCCTGTTTGCGACGGCGAGCGGGTCTTCGCCTTCTTTGGCAAGTCAGGCGTGGTCGCGTTCGACATGGAAGGCAAGCAGCTTTGGAAGGTGGGCGTCGGCAAGGAGTCGAGCAATCGCCGCTGGGGCTCGGCCGCCAGTTTGATCCTTTACAAGGACACGGTGATTGTGAACGCCGCGGAAGAAAGCCGTACCATTCGAGCGCTCGACGCGGCGACCGGGAAGGAAAAGTGGAAAGCCGAAGGGGGCTCGCTGGAGCTTTGTTTCAGCACGCCGGCGCTGGTCAAGTTGAAAGACGATACCGAAGAATTGGTCATTCCCGTGCCTGGAGAAGTCTGGGGCCTGAACCCAGATACCGGCAAGCTGAAGTGGCATTGCGACACCAACTTGACCGGCAACATTTCGCCCAGCATCGTCTCCGACGGCGAAGGGGTGGTCTACGTCTTTGGCGGGTATCAGGGAAAAGGCAGCATGGCGATTCGAGCGGGCGGCGATGGCGACGTGACCGACACGCAGGTCGTGTGGTCTAGCCGCATCACGTCGTACGTTCCTTCGCCGCTGGTGCATGGCGAACACCTGTGGTGCGTTGACGACCGCGGCATCGTCACCTGCATGAAGCTGAAAGATGGCGAAGAGGTTTACCGCCGGCGCGTTGAAGGGGCTGGCGGCGGGTTCATCAGCCGGCCGTTCTACGCCTCGGTCGTGATGGTGGGTGACCGGCTGTACATACCCAGCCGCAACAACGGCACTTACGTGATCGCGGCGAAGACCGAGTTTGAGCAACTCGGCCTCAATAAATTCGCTTCCGATAAATCCGACTTCAACGCCACCCCCGCGGTAGCCGACGGCAATTTGTTCCTGCGATCCAACAAGTTCGTCTACTGCGTCGGCGAAAAGTAGATCGGCAGTCCCTGACGATCAGAAGCGCGAATTGACGTAGTCTTACAATCCAAAATGTGAATCAGAGTCACCCTATCCAACCCGAAGGAGACCCCAATGAAGCTAACCACCACACTCGTCGCCATTGCCGTGATGGCTCTGTTCACTTCCACACTGTTGGCCCAACGCCCCGACCGCGACCGCCGCGAAGGAGACCGGCCGCGACCCGAAGGACGCGAAGGCCGCGATGGACCACGGCGTGATGGTCCGCGCGGCGATCGCCCTGATGGACCACCGCGCGAAGGACGCCCCGACGGACCGCGCGGCGACTTCCGCCCGCCGATCATCGCCGCTTTGGATGTTGACGAAGACGGTGAAATTTCCGCCGAAGAGATCAAGAACGCCGCCGCCGCCTTGGCCAAGTTGGACAAGAACGAAGATGGCAAGTTGACGATGGACGAACTCCGACCCGAGGGCCGTGGTTCGCGCGGTGCGCCAGAAGGACGCGGACCGGAAGGACGTCGGCCCAACGACCGGAGGCCCGAAGGACGACGCCCCGATGGCGAAGGCCGCGGCCCAGGCGACCGCCCGCGCGGCGAAGGAGACCGCGGTGACCGGCCGGAACGCCCAACTCGCCCGGAAGCCTAGGCCCGACCTACTCTTCGACCGAAAACGTGCGTTCGATGCGGCGCACGTTTCCTTCGCGATCTTTCACGCTGACGGTCAATTGCCCGTCGGCCAGATTTGTGACCGACTTGGGAAGTTTCAATTCCAGCACGCCGGTTGACTTGTTCCGCATCCGCTCGGCCAGATTCGTGCCGGCTTTCGCATCGCCGATGTCGAAGTTGGCGGTCACGGTCAGGCTTTCCCGATCGATGCCGGTGTAGTAGTCGTGCATTCCGATCAAGATGCGGTCGAAGCGCTCGTTCACTCCCGCCCGCGGGTGAGTCATAGTGAGAACCGGCCGGTTGTCGTCCAGCATCCAGCCGAAGCCGCGCTCAGCGGGCTGGTCGGCGTCGAAGTCCAAATCAATCGGGCAACCCAAATCGATCCAGCGGACCAGCGTTCGCCGGTCTTCATCCGAAAGCGGCTTCACCTTGCCCGCTTGCACAGCGTCGGGCGGCGGCATTTGCTGGCCAACGTAATCCAGATCCCAGCGGGCGCGGAACTTCTCTCCATCCACTTCTTCCCCAGCCTTGGTAAGCTTGTCGTTGCCAACGCCGCCGTCGGCCGCGACGGGTGAAGGGTGATCGTCGTTGCTGAACCCGTCCAGCCGCTCTCCGTAAATCTTCCAGACCAGCACGCTGCGGCGCGACTGGAACTTGCGGATATACCGCGAGGCATTCGGGTAACCATACGAATCGTACCCGAACGGCTGGTGCCCGAATTCTGCCTTTTCGTCCAAGGCCAGGCGGTAATACGTGCCGGGAAACTTCCCTTCGTGCTTGTACTGAACCAACTCGTCGTCGGCGTTCAAGTTCAAATTGCCGGCCGGCTGCTTGCCGCCCACATCGTCGTGACAGGCGACGCAGCTTCGTGTCAGGATGGGCTTGACGTCGCGAAAGTATTCAACGTTGACGATCTCGTCGTCGGCTTGCTTCAGCCCCACGTCGTCCTTCGGCATCCATTGCCGCTTCGACTCGTCGTTCTTCTTCGCGGTCAACAGCGGCGTCTCTTTCGTCAAATCCCAAACCTCATAATCGGGCTTTGCCGCCAGCGTGTCCTCGAACAGCGTCGGCTGTTGGCTATGGGCGTGGCAGCCGCCGCAATCGGTCCGCACCTCGCCCGCGCGAAGCTGGTGCCACGTTTGCGACATGTTCAGAACCATGCCATCCTTATCGATTGTTTGAAAAGTGAACGCCGTATCAGCCGGAATCTTCGCCAGAAAACTGGTGTCCGGGTGGCCGTCGGGATCGAGGGGCTGAATAGTAGTAGGCACACTCCGTGTGCCGTTACCGACGCTCGTACGATTTCGTGCTTCAGCGGACGGCACACGGAGTGTGCCTGCTACCTTAAACTTCCGCACCGGTATCTCACCCGCAATCCGCAGCCTCTCTTGGGCGTGGCTGTAGAACCGTCGGCCTTGTTTGTGTCCGCGGTGGCGGTCG
>CALBTA010000498.1 GCA_937967755.1 uncultured Planctomycetaceae bacterium
TGGCCGATTTGCCTGGAACCATGGCGATGTTATTCCAAGGCCCAACGCCAAGGTTGCCCAAGCTGACCGATGCCTTCCAACCGCTATCGTCGAAGCCAGCCTTCTGCCAGCCGGATGCTTCCGACTCGGCCGCCTTCCAAGATGGGTCGGTCACCAGCGAAAGCTTCTTGCCATCGGCCAGTTCCACATCCAGACGTAAAATCATGCCGGCCATGGCGCTGTTGTCGTTCTCACCACGGAGCGCGATCTGGTTGGACCCTTTCTTCAAACGCTTCGTCACGTCCACGTGCGCCGGCTGCGACCACTCGGAATTCTGCAAAACCTGCTCGCCATTGATGAACAACGTCACCACGTTGTCGCACGCTGCCGCAACCTGGGCCTTCTTCACGTCGGCGGGTAGTTCCAGGGTCTTGCGGAAGTAGGCTGTTTCATTACCGCGAATATTCTTCGTCGCCCAAATCCACTGCGGCGTGGCGGCCGACAGCGACGAACCGGCGATCACGGTCAGCAAAATGAAAAGGCAAGTGGCACGAGTCCGCATCGAATGTCTCCCTGGCAGGAACTAGAAATTGAGGGCCATGTTGTTGTGGGAAGTAATATAATCGTTGGCGCGGCGGAAAACAAAGCCTGGGCTACGATGTTTAGCGCCTTCGGTGTATCCACAGCGGCTTTGGCTGAACGCGATACGCATTTGAGGCCCGTCGCAAATTTTTCAGCACGGACGCTTCAGTTTCTAGCTACGGGGTAAGAGATTTCGGCGCCCGCTGGTGAATATTCGAAATCTGAAAAGTTTTAGGGAACATTTGTCCGCTTCGGCGCATCCAACTTGTAGGCAGGGATGTTTGCGATGCCTGCGCGAAAGTTCATTCCCGTGGCAGTTGGGAAAACGGAAAGATTCAGCACCGCCCCCGATAAGCCGGGGGTCTGCTGAAAGCCGAGATGTGGGGCAGGGGGAAAGAAATGACGTAAGTGGTTATCAGTTTAGTAGTTCGGGTCAGTCTGATTCAGGTGGGGCGGCGGCAACATTCAGCATCAGCCGATACCAACCGCTGAAACAGGTTAAAGACAAAAACACAAGGGTGACAAGGGATTACGCAGCAGGGAGAATACCCGTGCTGAAAGTACCGCTGAAACTCTCCAAGTCCAACAAAAAGTGGCACATCACGGGCGTTGGTAAACCCGCACATAGTCTACCGTCATTTGTTGCGGGAATTTTGTGCTGGCGTCTGGGTTGCCGGGTAGGTTGCCGCCGACGGCGATGTTCAGCAGCAAGTGAAATTTCTGATCGAATGGCGCTGGAAACGGGGCATCTTTGGTGCTCCACTTAGTTTGAGTTTGATAGAGTTCGTCGTCTACAAACCAGCGAATGCGGCCTTCTTCCCATTCGATGGCGAACGTGTGAAAGTCGTCGGCGAACGTCCCTTCGGGCAACTTGAATTTCCCGCCGGAGTGTTTGTTATCGGGCCACCTCGCGCCGTAGTGCAGTGTGCCCAGCACTTCTGCCGGTTTGTCGCCGACCAGTTCCATGATGTCGATCTCTCCGCTGGCCGCCCACGTGCCATACGTTTCCTCGGTCGGAAGCATCCAAATCGCCGACCAGATACCTTTGCCTTGCGGAAGCTTCGCGCGGACTTCCACCCGGGCGTATTTCCAATCGCCCCGGTGTTTGGTGCGAATCCTTCCCGATGAGTACTCGCGCCGTGTACCCGCGATCTCGGCGTTGTCTTTGTGGGCTTCGATAATCAGGTGCCCATCGGCAACGCGGACGTTTTCCTTCCGGCCCGTGTAAAGCTGAAGTTCGCCGTTCCCGCCGCCGAAAGCATTTTCTTCCACGCCCCACTTCGAGTAGTCCAGCTTCTCACCCTCGAACTCATCGCTCCAAACCAGTTTCCAGCCGCTGCGCTGTTGGGCGATACCGACATCGGCGATCACGGACGGAAGGAACAGGGCGAAAGCAACCTTGAGAAAGTGAATGTGCATGTGCATGTCGATTTGCGTTGGAATTGCTGGGGCTGGGAGCAGCCAGAGGCTATCATGTTAGGCAGTGCGCATGACGCGACAATGACTTCCCACATTATAGACTTCAGATTCAACCGCCATGACCGGTAGACTCACGCGCTGTTTGACAACCTTAATCGCAATAGCGTCGGCGGTTGGCGTCTATCAAATCCCGGCCGCCGCCGAGCAGCCGAACGTGCTGTTGATCGCCATCGATGATTTGAACGATTGGGTCGGTTGCCTGGATGGTCACCCGCAGGCGAGCACGCCGAGCATTGACAAGCTGGCGGCAACTGGAACACTGTTCACAAACGCCCATTGTCAGGCACCCATCTGCAACCCTTCCCGCACCAGTTTGATGTTGGGGCTACGGCCTTCGACGACGGGGATCTACCTGAACCGCCCTTGGTTCCGCACCACCAAAGCCAACCGCGATCGGGTGACGCTTTCACAGTATTTTCGCACGCATGGTTACAAGACAATGACCGCGGGGAAGATTTATCACGGGTCGAAGGTGGATGACGCTTCGTTCGAAATTGTCGGCCCGCGGCCGGGGCAGCGGTTGAGAATTGACAAACGATTGATCGAGGTCGAAGGTGCGCGAAGCGGTTTGTGGGACTATGGCCCGCAACCGCATGATGATGAAGAGTTTGGTGACCACATCTGCGCGACTTGGGCGAGCGAACAACTGCGGAAGAAGCACGACCGCCCATTCTTTTTGGCGGTCGGATTTTATCGCCCTCACGTTCCTTGGTATGCCCCGCAGAAGTTTTTCGACGATCGCCCGCTCAAGGAGGTGCAGTTGCCGACCGTCAAAGCAGACGATCGCGAAGACTTGCCGAAGGCAGCAGTCGAGCTAACGAACAACCCCACGCCGCCGGCGCACGATTGGTTCGTGAAGAGCAAACAGTGGGAAGCGGCAGTGCAGGCGTTTTTGGCCTCCAGCAGTTTCACCGACGCCCAAGTCGGCCGGGTTTTGGCAGCCCTGGCCAGCAGCCCGCACGCCGACAACACCATCGTCGTGTTGTTCTCGGATCACGGTTTTCATCTTGGTGAGAAGCAACGTTGGGCAAAGCAATCTTTGTGGGAACGGTCGACTCGCGTCCCGCTGATCATCCGCACGCCGGGGCAAACCGAAGCAGCCGAATGCTCGCATCCGGTCGAGTTGTTGAGCATTTTTCCCACGCTGGTTGAGCTGTGCGGCTTGCCGAAGCGCAAAGGCTTAGAGGGCGCGAGCCTTGTCCCGCTGCTGATAGATGCCGATGCCCCGTGGGAAAGACCGGCGATTACGACCTATCATCGCAACAACCATGCCGTTCGAAGTCAACATTGGCGGTACATCCGCTATGCCGACGGCAGCGAGGAACTATACGATCACCGCAAAGACTCCACGGAATGGAACAACCTCGCCGGCGATTCGAAATACGACGAGGTCATCGC
>CALBTA010000499.1 GCA_937967755.1 uncultured Planctomycetaceae bacterium
TCCTCTGTTTGCGGGCCGAACGAAGCAGTCGATCCATATTGCTCGTCGCCCCACAACGGATGCCCGCGTGATGATGCTTGGATGCGCACCTGATGCATGCGGCCGGTTTCCAGCTTGATCTGTAATATGCTGGAGGCAGGTGAATCAAGCAGCGCAATGCGTTGAAAATGCAAGATCGCTTCACGCCCATCTTCATGGTCAGGCGGAACGACCTCGCCGCGGGCGACACCGGGTATCTTTCGCAGGTGATCGGTCCAAGTTCCGGCCTCGGGCGTTTCGCCTGCGACGATGGCGAGGTAGATCTTCTGCACCAGCCGGCCTTCGAATTGTTCGGCCAGTCGGCGGGCAGCCCGGCTGTGCCTGGCGAATACCATCGCGCCCGAAGCAGGCCGGTCTAGCCGATGCGGCACCCCCAGGTAGACGTTGCTGGCCTTGCCGTCGCGATGTTTCAGAAACGCCTTGATGCGGCGTTCCACACTGTCGATGCCCGGCGGCGATTGCGTCAGGATGCCGCCCGGCTTGTTGATCACCAATGCCGGCCCATCCTCCAGCAACAAGTCAAAGCCGAGTTCGGGGGTGGTCATTCTATCGATGCGTCGGGTTCCCAGCCCGCGAATTCACGATCACATTCCGGCCGGATGAACGCCGGGATGCTATGCTTTTCACGGGATGATAATCTGTTACGCTCATTTTCTCGCGAAAAATTCTTAACTGTCGCCTTGTCTAGACACCCTGTCACGACACCATGCTGCGCTATCTGGGAATTGTATCGGGGATGCTGGTGATTCTGGCCTTCGGGGCGGTCTCGTTCTGGTTGGCCTGGCCGTGGGTGCTTTCTGAAAACATGCGGCTGACCCAGCTAGAGCTGGCGCTCACCTGGTTGGCCGAAGCGGGGGCGCTCCTCTGGTTTTTGTACTTCCTCGGGAAATTCATGGTAACCAGCGAGACGGAAAGCGTGTTCGACGAAGACCTGGCCTACTCGCCGGGCACGCAGTTCATGGCGGTGGTGGTCATTCTGGCGGCGGCCGTCGATTTGGGCGCGACGTTCTACTTCGAAGCTCAGTCGGGTGCCAAGTTAAAGACCGCTACGCCGGGCCTGTGCCGTGTTCACAAATTGAAAACGTACCAGATGGAACCGGCGCTCGACAAGAAAGGCAACCAGGTTGGCACGCGGTTCTGCGCGTTCGCCTGGTGCAACATCGTCGGCGAAGACGGGAAGCAAACCCCGATGTACTTTTACGGCAAATCCAGCCGCTTCCCTGAGGAGATCCACGATGCGGTCATTCGCAACCGCCTGCCGTTTGAAATGGACATCCTATACGACGAAAAGTTTCCCCGCCGGTTTTGGCTCGAAGGGGAACAAGACGACTACATGAGCGTCTGGCGGCTGTCGCAAGAAATCACGATCTTCGCCATCGTCTTCACATTGCTGGTGCTGGTGACCAACAAGGCGTTGTTCAGTACATCTATTCCGATCGAAGTTTGCCCGCTGGTCGGCATCGTCATCCGGATGGCCATGGCCGGGTGGTATATGTTCTTCCACGACCAAACGAGCATGCCGCCGTTTTAGTGGCTGACGTCCCAAGTTACTTCGCCCAGTAATCAACGACCAATACTTTGTCGAGGACCGGGCCGACCAGCTTGACGAATTCTTTGTGCTTGGGGTGGGGCAGGTAGATCTCTCGCCCTTTCTCATTGGCGAAGGTCACTACGAAGCAGTGGGTGAACCCTTCGGTCTTGTTCTCGACGCTGACGTCCGTTCCCCACTCGAAGTCGATGATCGTTTCGATCTCGTCTTCCAGGTTGGCGAATGCCGTGGTGACTTTGTCGATCTGTTCCTGCGACGCATCGTCTTTGAATTTGAACAATACAACGTGACGCAACTTCTTGGCGTCATCGTCGGCCAGCGCTGAAGTGGAAATGATAACTACCGCGATGGAACCAATGAGTGCGATTGAAAGTAGGTGACGCATGGTGAGAGTCTCCTGTTGTTGCTGTTTGTACGGTTGGATGATTTTAGTCTGCTGCTTGGACGGGTTACAAACCCGTCCTACTTTGGCCAACGTCAGCCGCCGATTTGATACATGGCTCGCTCGGGCCGTTGGAAGCTTTCGCTGTCGATTCCGTGGCCGGGCTTTTTGGCCGCGACGCATTGCCGAACGAGGCTGGCGATTTCGGTATCCTCTGCGCCGCCGCGCAGCAGCGCTCGGGCGTCCCACTCTTCGGTAGAGAACAGGCAATTGCGCAGTTGCCCTTCGGCGGTGATCCGCAGGCGGTTGCAGTCGTGGCAGAACGACTGGGTGACCGGGTTGATGAAACCGATTCGCCCGATTCCGTCGGCGAATTGAAAGTCAACGGCCGGTTGGCTGGGATCGGGCCGGTCCCCGGCGACGAGCGGACCGAAGGCATCTTCCAAGAGCGCCCGAATGGCTTCGCCGGAAAGGACCTGATCCGATTGCCAATTCCCTTCCGCATCCAAGGGCATGAACTCAATGAACCGCAGTTCCAGGCCCTGTTCTCTTGCGAACCGGCCGAGCGGAACGACTTCCGCTTCGGTCAACCCAGCAATGGCGATGGCGTTCAAACGGATCCGGTCGAAACCAACGCGCTGGGCGGCCGCGATTCCCTCCAGCACTTTCGCGATGCCCGGCCGGCGTGCGATGCGTTGGAAGGTTTCTTCTTCGAGCGTATCCAAGCTAATGTTGACCCGATGCAGCCCGGCGTTCTTCAGCGATTCAGCCTGATCGGCCAGCAGAAGCCCGTTGGTCGTCAGGGCGACATCTTCAATGCCGGGCGTGCCGACGAGCTTGGCGATCAGCTTGTCAAGATCGGCCCGCACCAACGGTTCGCCGCCGGTGATTCGCAGCCTGTCGACGCCCATCGCCGCGGCGATCTGCACAAAGCGGTGCATCTCCTCGAACGACAGCAGTTCGTCCTTCGGTTTGAAGCGAATGTTCTCGCCCGGCATGCAGTAGAAGCAGCGGATGTTGCAGCGATCGGTCACGCTGATCCGCAGATTCGTGTGAACCCGGCCGAGCGCATCGAGGATGGGTGAACGGTCGATCATGGAGGGGGCCCCTCCTCTCCAACGGATGCCGTGTTCGGCATCGTTGCTCCCGGGTGCACCCATTCCACTTCGCCGTCGGCCCAATTCTCTTGCTTCCAAATCGGCACGACGTCCTTCAGTGTATCAATCAGCCATTGCCCCGCTTCGAACGCCTGCGGCCGGTGCGGGCTGCTGACGGCAATCGCCACACTGGCCTCCGCGGGTTGCAAATGGCCCAAGCGGTGAACGATCGCACAGCCGATCAACGGCCAGCGGCCGCGGGCGATCGCTTCCAACTCTTCCATCTTCTTCAATGCCATCGCCTCGTAGCATTGATAGTCAAGCGACTCAGTCTCCCGCTCGCCGGTGATGCTTCGGGTCACACCCAAGAACAACACCACCGCCCCGGCCTGCGGCGAAGTGACCGCGTCGAGCAGTTTCGCGGGTTCGATCGGTTCGTTGGTTAGTTGGATCATTCTGGCATTCATATGTAGCTGAATTACCCGCCGCTGACGGGTGGAATCAACGCCACTTCCGAGCCGGCGGATATCTCCGCCCCGTCGCCGGCGTAGTCGTGATCGACGGCGATCATCGAACTGGGCAATAGCGCCGATAACTGCGGGTAGTCAGCCTCCAGCGTACTTCGCAACTGCCCGACCGACGCACCGTCTGGCAACGTCAACGTCACTTCGTCGCGACCGGCGAACTCTCGGGCGGCCGCGAATAGTTTTACGTTCACTTCCATCGCTACTTCCGTCACGTTACCACCAACTCTTCGCCGCGGGCTTTCAAGGCGTCGGCTAATTCGGGCATCCGCCCATAGGCGAGCGCCAGAATCTTAATCGGGTGCAAGGTTGGTTTCGTTGTTCCTTGCTCCATTTGTATTTTACACGTCGAACACTCGGTTGTCCCGGCCTGGATGTCGGGGCTGCGAAGCGCCGAAATCAACCCCCACCCGCTGCGCAGGCTGGCCCGATAGTTGACGCGCTGCATGCCATACAGACCAGCCATTCCCGAGCACCCCTTCTCCAACCGGCGAACGGTCAGCCCGGGTATTAACCGCAACAGGTTCTCGCCTGGCGAGCCAACTTCCATTGCCTTCAGGTGACAAGGAAGGTGATATCCGACCAACGCGTTGACCGGCTGCAAGTCGAGTTCCAGCTTTCACCGCTGGTGTTGCTTCCATAGGTAGGTACTTGCGTCTAGCGTGTTGTCGGCAACCAACTGCGCGTCTTCGGTTTCCAACAGCGAAGGATACTCATGCGAAAGGCACAACGCGGCTGACGGTTCCGTAGTGAGAACCTTGTAACGCTGCCGCACCGCTTCGGCCAGAATCTGCACGTTCCGGCGGGCCATGCGGCGGGCCCGTTCGACAACACCGATCGAAACCAGGTGCATGCCTGCGGGCTGTTGCTTCGGGTGGACGTACACGCGGGCTCCGTTGTGCTGCAGCACTTCGACCAGGGCCTCGGCCAGTTGGTCGTCGAACCAGTTGGCGTAGACATCCACGAAGTACAGCACCTTGTGGCCAGGCCGGCGGTCGGGCCGCGTTAGTTTTCGGCGTTGGGCGGTCCGCAAGAACGAACGCGCGGCGAAACGCGGAAGTTTCCGGCCTTGGGCGACGCCGATCAGCCGTTCGATCAACCAGCGGGCTTGCCGGTTGGCGATCGACCAATTGGCCAGCGGGCTGACGAGCGTTCCCCAGGCCGCCAATTGATCGATCCGCGACAACAGCCACCGCCGCATGCCCAGCCCGTTCGTCGACACGTATTGTGCTTTCGCCTCGACCATCAGTTTCGGAATATCCACGCGGGCCGGGCATTCCAAACGGCACTGGTGGCAGTGAACACACAGGTCGGCCGCCGCTTTCATCTCGTCGCTGGCGAGCGCCTCTGGCGGAAGCTGGCCGGTCAAAACGGCCCGCATCA
>CALBTA010000500.1 GCA_937967755.1 uncultured Planctomycetaceae bacterium
CCAACGCCCGCATAATCTGGCGAAGCGGCGCGCCCAATTCCGATTTCGTCGACCGAATTGAAGTCACCATCGGCGGACGAAAACGCACGTTGGGCGATGTCTTAAAATACGACAGCGAGACGGCCGAGCAACTTCAGGCCATCGACCGCTGCCACACATATGCCGGGTTCTTTGTTGCCACGATTTCATAGCCCGAGGATGTGTAAATGGAGTTGCGAGGCATTTTGGTTCGCTAGTTTCAGAGGTTAGTTTGAACTGATAGGATGCCGTGGCGTTTGGCCGAAGGCCATCTGTCACCGTAGCCTAGGGCAACGCCCTAGGAACGGATTCACGCGGGATACGGTTTTGGCCGAAGGCCATATTCAACTCGCCAGGCCAACCTGGCCGCTGCGAGAACGCGTATGCCTCAAACGCTCACTTACCACACGCGGAAGCGTACGTACGGAACCAAGAAGAGCATCATCGAGCGAAGTCATTTCAAGAAGAATTGCGCGACTTTCTGAGTCGCTATGGGATTGATTTTGACGAACGCTACATCTGGGATTGACTATGGCCTTCGGCCAAAGGGTTTGAGCCTATCTCATTCTCCTGGGGCGATGCCCCAGGCTACGGTGAAAATGGCCTTCGGCCAAGAAGCGATTCGGCACGGCGTCCGGGTGGAACAATTATGGGATGTCTTTGGAAGGCGATCCAATGATTGCATTCCCCAACGCCACACGATCTAATAGAGGGTGATCCCACAACTCCCACCCCTTCAACTGCTCACCCCAAAACAAGGAGGCCGCTATGTCCCGCCAGCCGATTCAAACGCAAGAGTGTTCCGATTGCTCCAGCGGTTCCCTTCCGGTCGATCGCCGCCGGTTTTTGCAAACGACCGCGGCCGGCGTGGCGGTGGCTTCCACCGGGTTGCTGCCGGCGGTTGCCAGGGCGGCGGAAGAAGCGAAGGCTGCGCAGCCCGAATCGCTGGTGACCCAACTGTTTGGCACGCTGACCGACAAGCAGAAAGAATCGATCCTGTTCCCGTTCGACCATGAACTGCGCAGTAAAGTCGATAACAACTGGCACATCACGAAGCTCCGCGTCGGACAAGATTACACGGCCGACCAGCAGCAACTGATCCTTGACATCTTCAAGGGCCTGCACAGCGAAGAGTACGCTGACAAAGTTGTCGCACAGGTCGACGGCGATGGGCGGGGTAAGAACCTCGACAAATGTTCGATCGCCCTGTTCGGTGCGCCGGGTGAGAAGTTCGAGTTCGTTCTGACCGGCCGCCACTGCACGCGGCGTTGCGACGGGAACTCGGTCGAAGGGGCCGCGTTCGGCGGTCCGATTTTCTACGGCCACGCCGCCCAAGGCTTCAACGAAAAGCCCGACCACCCCGGCAACGCCTATTGGTTCCAGGCGCTGCGGGCGAACGAACTGTTCAAGGCCCTCGATGGCAAGCAACAGGCGATTGCGCTGCGCGACGACCCACGGGCCGACAAATCGGGCGAGGCCGACAAGATTAAGGAGAAGGTCAGCGACTGCGTCGGGCTCCCGGCCAGCGAAATGTCGGACGATCAAAAGGAACTGGCCCAAGCCGTGATGTCCGACCTGCTCGCCCCGTTCCGCGAGGCGGATCGCGAAGAGTCGATGAAGCTGGTCAACGATGCCGGCTTCGACAACCTGCACTTCTCGTTCTACAAGAACATGGACATCGGCGACGACAAAGTCTGGGATGTCTGGCAAGTCGAAGGCCCCACGATGATCTGGTACTTCCGCGGCAGCCCCCATGTCCACACCTGGGTGAACATCCGGGCGTAGCCAGCAAGCTTCCTCTCCCTCTGGGAGAGGGCCGGGGTGAGGGCCTATCGGGGCGAACAAAGTCGATGCCGCGATTCCGATTCAGCCTGCGGTTCCTCTTCATCGTAACTGCGTGGGCGAGTTGGTGCTTCGGCGTTCTGGCTGCCGGCATGCGAAGCGGCGATCCGATGCTGGGATCGCTGGTGGTAATGCTTTTGACAATCGGCGGGCTGCTTGGGCTGTTAGCAGAGCCATCCTTCCGCGGCGTCATGGTCGGCACCATCATTCCCGCATCGGTGTTTGGCATAGGCATGTTGGTCAACGCGCTCAGACACTGGGTGTAAGTGGACCCAATCGATTCGTGAGAACGTGATCAAAACGATGGCGGCATTTTCGCGGGAACGAGCGGCGCGACCGTCGCTTTTCGCTCCGCGAAAGGCGACACCGGGCCAAATCGTAACGTATGTTTGCGTTGACTACTTGTCGACGCACACAACCCTACCGAGGCGACATCCCATGGCCCAGGCGACGGAAGACGTTCATCTGTTTGATTTGATTCACGAACTGCTGGAGCAAAGCCGGGGGTATCAAGTCGGCGAACGCCGGGGCGAGCCGCGGACGCCGTACGACTGTGTGCAGCTTGTCGCCCCGTACGACGGCGTCAACATGCCGACGCAAGCCGAGTTCCGCCGGGCACATTGCCGCGATCTGGCCTCGGGCGGGTTCTCGTTCTTCGCCGAAAGCCCTCCGGAAGAAGAGCGGCTAATCGTGGCGCTCGGCTCGGTACCGTTTTCGTTCTTCGTCGCGGAAGTGGTCCGCGTCAAACGGGCCGACGTTGACCTGACCGGCACGTACCTGGTCGGTTGCCGCTTCGTCGAGCGATTAGAGACTTCGGCTTGATCCAAGCCAACTCACGCGGCAACCGGAAAGATCCGCGCGGCCACCACGCGGGCAATGATGCCGCGCATCTGTAGTTCCATCGCGCAGTGATCGGCGATCTCCTGGTCGACGAATGTGCCGATCATCTGCCAGCCGCAATGCTCTTCAGACTGAATCTGCACGCGGAACTGAGGTGCCGATCCGCCGGGCGTGCTGGCCACCAGCGGGCGGAGGTTCAACTGGCGGGACTGGGCTGTTGCTTGTTCGTTCACGGGGCGACTCCCTTCGCCGGAAACGGGGCTTCGTATTGTTAATGTTTCGTGTCCCAGTGCGCGCAATGCTTACTGAAAATTTGAAACTGCCGCATTGTTCAATTCGCTGCTAGCGATCCGTTTGGATAGGTCTGACGATTGTGCGGGCAGGCTTGAAGTCTCGTCGGACCACTGGCCGATGGCCCCTTGATAGACAGCGCGAAACTTTCAACCGTGGATGACGCCCTGGAGGAGAGGTTGTGATAAGCGAAACCCCAGCGATTGGCGGCGACGTACTGTCGCAACTGGATAGCGGCGTCTACAACCCGCGCGAATACATGCGAAGCGAAGAACCGGTTAACACGGCGACCCACGCGTTTGGGTGCATCGCGGCAGCCGCTGGCGGCGCGGCCATGCTGTTGGACGGACACGACGCGCCGCTGGGATGCCTGATCACCAGCCTGCTGTTTGCGGCGATGCTGTCGTTGACCTACGGCGTCTCCGCCCTGTCGCATGCTGTGCAAACGGTCGAGCGCAAATACCTGTTGCGGGCTTGGGACCAAGGCGTAATCTACCTGCTGATCGTCGGTTCCATGACCCCGCTGCTGTATAAGTTTGTGCCAGTGCCGTTGATGGTTCCCGTGCTCGCGTTGAGTTGGGCCGCGGCCATCGCTGGGTTCGTTTCGAAGGTTGTCTTTCGCCACCGCATCGACGATACGTTTTCGCCG
Organism: uncultured Planctomycetaceae bacterium; assembly: GCA_937967755.1. Lineage (GTDB taxonomy): Bacteria > Planctomycetota > Planctomycetia > Pirellulales > Pirellulaceae > CALBTA01. The sequence goes on from CALBTA010000500.1 coordinate 3,641, forward strand.
GTCAGCTACATCGCGCTTGGGTGGATTCCATCGCTCGCACTGTGCTGCTATCTGCCGTGGGGTTGCCTTTTGTGGATCGCCGGGGGCGGCGTGCTGTATACGGTTGGCGTAATCTTCCTGCGGCTCGATGCCCGAGTGCGGTACTTCCACGCCATCTGGCATCTGTTCGTGCTATCGGCCAGCAGTTGTCACTTCTACGCGATCTACCGCTGCGTGTTGACGCCGTAGACCGCACGAGCACTCCGTGTGCCACTGCTTCACTCCCGGCTCAACACTGCTTGAAGTTGTTGTTAGTTCAATCGCTGTGGCCAAACGATTTCGACTTCAAGCAGTGGCACACCAGCTGGCGATGGCGAAACTTTAGATGTCAATATTTTCCAACTCGTCAATCAAATCGTCCAGCGCGTCGTTCTGACGCGAGCCGCTTTCGGCTTGCCGCTTGGGCATGCCGATGCTCATCCCAACCGCGTCGCGGCCGGCCATCACCAACTGCTCATCCCGTTCGCGGGCGGCCGCTTCTTCGGCGCTTTCGCCGGTGTCGCCGCCGAAAAGTTTGGAAAGATCGATCTTCAAACTGCCCGCGTCGACTTCGGCGCTGCCGGCGATTACGGGCGTTTTGTGTTGCGGGAAGATGATCGCGTTCTCAGGACAAACTCGACTGCACGCCGGGCAACCCTTGCGGCAGTTGTCCGGCTGCTCGACCAAAATCGTTTCGATGTTATCGATGCCGTAGACGCCGAACAGGCAAAAGTCGATGCACTCCATGCAGTTGGTGCAACGGCTATAGTCGATCACCGGATACCAGCGCCGCCCGGCACCCTCTTCAATTCTTGTGACGTTCCCCGTGCCGCTCTCGGCTTCGCCCCCGTTTGACGAAACTTTTCCGCTTCCGTTCAACGCATTGTCATTCGTCGGATTGGCAAACCGCTCCATTTGCTCCGCCGTGCCGGCGCCGTTGAGCCAACCGCCCAACTCCACCACATCTGTCGCCGTCGACTGGGCCAGGCGCTTGATCTCTTCGATGTACGGCGCGGCCGAATCGTGTTGCCGCAGATCCAAACAGTAAATCGTCCGCTTCGGCGGCTCCCGGCTGGCGATCACCCGAAGTTTGCCGTCGTCTTCTTCGCGGACACTTTCACCCAATTCCTGTTCGTCGAATTCTTCCTCGTCGACTTCTTCGTCCAGCAACGTCTCGCCCTCCTGGCCGCGGATACTGTTGCGGTCCAAAATCCAATGGGCCGCCCGCGGGTAAAGCCACGATGCGATCACCATATCTCCGCCGATGCCGCTGAGGCAGAGCATGCCGGTGCTGTCGGCTTTCAGATCGTACAGGTTCGGGATCACCGTGACTTCGATGCCGGCTTCAAACAGCAGCGCTTCGACGATCCCCTCCTCAACCGCCCGTTTGACCGGATTCTTGCTGGGGGTTTGCGAAACGACAACGGAAAGTTTGCGCGGCATGGACCTGTTTTTTCGGCGAATTCATCTGGGGGAGGCGACTCTCGTCGGCGACTGTCACTCTATATCATGAACGCAAAACACAACGCCTTCAACCTCGCAGCTACGCTTGCGAGGCCGGATCAAGCGAAAATAAGTCCCTCGCAGGCAAGGAGTTAAGGGCTGCCCCACCGTCTTAACCCGGCGCGGATGCAAATGATCATGAACTAGCTCGCCGGGTGGGTTACAATAATCCCGGCTGCTGGAACATCCCACCTATAGTCCCCCTGCATACTCCGATATCCCGCCCCAATTGCACTTCGCCTCTCAACTTGAATTCCTTGCTTTCGAGACAGATCATGCTCAGCCGCAGAAACTTGTTGCAAGCCGCAGCCACTGGTGCTGGCGCGGCCTTTGGTTCGACCTTGTTACCGACCAATGCCCGCGCTGCAACGGCGGCCGCCAATGGTCAACCAAAGCGGATAATCTTCTTCCTGCAGAATCAGGGTTTTGATCCGGCGACCTGTATCCCCAGCGACCTCCGCGAAAACGCGCCCCTTTCTGAAGTGAAGTTGCCCGAGCCGGTCGCCGCGCTCGAACCGTACAAGGACCGGATGAACATCGTTACCGGTTTGCACGGGCGGCACACCAGCCCTTCGCACAGTGCATTTTTCGGAGCGCTGGGCGGATACCGTGGTGGCATTGGAATTCCACCAGCCGCGGCGACGATCGATCACGTGATCAGTCAACTACTTCCGCAGACGATCTTGCCGCACCTCTGCATCGGCATGGACGCGCTGGAGAACATGATTTCACGGCCGACGTTGGCGACGTTGTCGGCCTCGGGCGCGGGTAAGCCGCTGTTCATGCATTCGAACCCCAACGACCTCTACCAACTGTTGTTCGGCGGCATCGCCGAGGGCGACGTCAAGCGCCGCTACCAGGCCAGGTCGAAAATGTACAGCCGGATCGAACAACTTGCCTACCAAGGGGGAAAGTCGCTGCCGCGTGAGCAACGTGAACTTTACGGCAACTTCGTCGACGGGTTCAGAGACATCAATGGGTTGCGAGAGCGCCTGGCCGATGTCTCCGATCACTTGAAAAAGTTCGCGCCCGCCTACGACGAAAAATTCACCCAGCCAGAGTTCGAAACCGATTGGCATGACAGATTGCTCGACATCGGTATCGCCGCGCTCAAGGCGGGGCTGACGAACGTGCTAACCGTTGGCTCGGGGCGCGGCGAAATTTTCGGTGCCTGGAAGGGCCTCGGCATTACGGAAGCGGGCCACAACCTCGGTCACATGAAGCAGCCCGGCAACCCAATCTGGATCAAGATTCGCCAATACAACTGCCAAATGCTGATCAAACTGATGCAGCAGTTGGAATCGATGCCCGAAGACGGCGGCACCATGATGGATAACACGCTGATCGTTTACACCAGCAACAACGCCGACAAGCAGCACACCGGCGGCGAGAACTGGCCGTTCGTGCTGCTGGGCAATTGCAGCGGGAGAGTTCAGACGGGCAATTATCTGCACGTGGGCGGCAAGCGGCCGATCAATGCGTTGTACACTACATTGCTGCACGCCATCGGCGCTGGGCAAGACCGCTTCAACATGGATCACAACACCGCTGGCACCCACGACGCGGCAGTTGGGCCGATCGAAGAATTGATGGCCTAACGTTTCATTGACAACTCGCTATTGGCTTGAGCCGCGAGGCGTTAGTCGTGGGTTTTTCACCATCGACCGGCGGCTATCGCCGTGCCGCTCACTTTGGATCCTGGGCCATGCACCTAATAAAATTTGCCCTCAGTTTCTGCCTGCTTGTCACGGCGAGCCTGCAAATCAGCGCCGCCGAGACCACGCCAACTTTCAAAACGCTCGCCAAACCGTTTCTCGAAAACCATTGCCTCGACTGTCACGGACTCGATACGCAAGAAGGCGATGTCGCGTTCGACGAGTTGGCTGGCGTAGATGCTGACAATGCTGAACTTTGGAAGCGAATTTGGGAACAGATCGCCCTCGGTGAGATGCCCCCCAAGGATGAAGACAGCCAGCCCGAGCCGTTGGACCGGCTGCGCGTCGCCAACTGGATTACCGGCGAACTGGCCCGGGCGATGAAAGACAAAGGGGGCTTCGCCGCGCACCTACACCCCGCCAAGGGCAACCACATCGATCACGACTTGCTGTTTGGCGAGATTCCAGCCGGGTTGGAACCGCCTTCCACGCCCGCCCGCATTTGGCGGATTCACCCGCAAGAACACCTGGTCCGCTTGAACGCGTTGATCAATCACGAACCAGACTTCGACCCCGCGAACCCCGGTGCGAGAACGCGCGGCGATCACATCCCGCCGAACCAAGAAGGGGAAGTGAAAGTTTACTACGGATTGGACCGCGTGATTGGTTGGGTAGGCGGTTCGGCAGCTTATGCGGCGGCTATCACCGGATTTCCGCCAATGCTGGCGACCGAGGACGTCCACGGTTTGCGAAGCTACCCGCATCTGTATTCGGTGAACGGGGCGGAGGCGACACAAATCGCTCGCCACGCCGAAGATATCCTGCGGTTCATGGCTTACGGACCTGACGCCGAGCCGTATCAGTTCGCCGACAACGTGAAGGAGATCGACCAAAAATACAAGCACGAGAGCCTGCGCGGGTTGAGCCAAAGTTTGTTCTACAGCAAAGAGCCGAAACGCCCGATCACGCCGGTCTACGGCCTGATGGCTGCCGATGGCGTTTCCGATGAGCACCTGACCGCGGCGGTCGAGTACCTGTTCGAAGCTCTCACCGGCCGGCCGCCGACTGACGAGGAAACGCGGGAATATTTCACGATTGCCAAAGAGGCGATCAACGACCTGGGCAAGGAAGAGGGCGCATTGCTTGGCCTGACGCCGATCTTTCTGGACCAAGAAGCCTTGTTCCGTATGGAATTGGCGGAGGCGGGCACGTCTGACGACCACGGCCGCGTGATGTTGCAAGGCCAGGAACTGGCCCTGGCGATCAACGCCGCCTTCAGCTATTTGCCGCCGGACGAACATTTGAAGCAGGCCCTCGCCGAAGGACGATTGCAGTCCCGCGAAGACGTACGCCGCGAAGTCGAGCGGATCCTGGACGACGACAGCGTACGCAAGCCGCGCGTATTGCAATTCTTCCGCGAGTACTTCGATTACGACCGGGCCGGCGCGGTCTGCAAAGATTCTAAAGCCCTCGCAGCGGCGGGCGGCAACGCGCGAGAGTACTACCGTGCGATGCACGGCATGACCGCCAATACCGATCGCCTGGTCGAGTTGATTCTGGAGGAAGACAAAGACGTGTTGCTGCAATTGCTGACGACCGATCGCGTGGTGGTCGATCCGCGGATGGCCCACGATTACTTCGGCGAGTTCGTTGGCCGGCAAGCACAAACATCCCAGCCAAGCGAAGCGCCGCCCAAGAAAGGGCGATCGCCGCTGATTCGCCCCGCCACTTTGCCCAAAGGGCAGAATGTCAAAGTTCGCGTGGCCGAAGTCGTGCGTGGCGGAAAGATCCAACGGTTCCTTACAACGCTGCCCGATAGCCAACGCAAAGGCATCCTGACCCACCCAAGCTGGCTGGTGTCGCATTCCGACGCGATGGATAACCACGCCATTTTGCGAGGCCGTTGGATCCGCGAACGCCTGCTCGGCGACGCCGTGCCCGATGTGCCGATCACCGTTGACGCGATGCTGCCCGACGAGCCGAAAGAAACTCTGCGACACCGAATGCGGGTAACACGTGAAAGTGAGTGTTGGCGGTGCCACCGAAAGATGGATCCTCTGGGCTTGCCGTTTGAGATGTACAACCACCTTGGGCTGTACCGCAAGATTGAACACGGACAGCCGGTCGATACTTCGGGCGCGATCATCGACAGTGGCGATCCGGCGATTGACGGCCCGGTCGGCGATGCGTTGCAGTTGATCGACAAGTTGGCACACAGCGAGCGGGTGAAGCAGGTCTTTGTCCGCCACGCCTTCCGGTTTTGGATTGGCCGCAATGAATCCATCAATGACGCACCCGTCTTGCAAGACGCCTACCATGCGTACGAAGAAAGCGGAGGCAGCATGAACGCCCTGCTCGCTTCGCTGCTAACTTCCGACGCGTTCTTGTACCGGAAGGTGGAAGGTCGTTAGCCTGCGAAGCGGCACTACATCGGCGCGATCCTGCGCGAGCCTACATCAGTGGTCAGCAAGACATGCGCGTCGAAACTTGCGTGTAGCATCTCGCGTTTGATCTCTTGCGAAGTGGGGTCGTCCCACAGGTTGTTGAACTCATGCGGGTCGGATCGCATGTCGTACAGTTCGCCCAAGCCGTGCCCGTGGTAAACGGTCAGTTTGTGCTGCCCTGTGCGGTGCATCGTTGCATAAGTTCCGTCGCCGCCTGTGAAATGCGGATCCAGCGCGTCAAAGTACTCGCTACGGACGAATTCCCGGTGAACATCGGTGGGCGCTTCGCCGGTGAGGATCGGCAACAACGACTTGCCTTGGGCGTAATCTGGTTGCGGAACGCCGGCGAGCTCTAAAATTGTCGCGGTCTTGTCGAGTAGTTCAACAAGCGCATCGCTTTGCACGTTCGCCCCGATCGTACCGGGCCACGAGAACACCAAAGGCACGCGGACCAGACCTTCGTAAAACCGGCACCCTTTTTCGAGCAGCCCGTGATCTCCGAGCGATTCGCCGTGGTCGCTGGTGAAGATGATCACCGTTTTCCGGCGCTGGCCAGTTTCCTCCAGGGCGTTCACGATGCGTGCAAGCTGATCGTCAATCAACGCGATCATGGCGTAGTATTTGGCCTGGATGAGCTTTGCATTTCGCGCATCGGGCGAAAGCACCTCGCCTTGAAAATCAATGCCTTCCAGCCGCGCCTGCTGATCCAAATCGCTTTCGCGGAAGTGCGGCCCCGGCATCAACTGGGGATCGAACTTATCCAAGTACGCCCTAGGTGGAATGAACGGCGGGTGGGGATCGTAGATGTTGACCGACAGCAGCCACGGGCAGCCGCGCGGCCGACGGATGAACTCAATCGCCCGCTCCGACGCCCAAGTGGTTTGGTGCAACTCGGCTGGCACGCGGGCTTCGCTATTTCGCAGAGCGTCCAAGTCGCCGCCGCGCTCGCGTACCCACTCTGCGTAGTCGTGGCCGGCTTTCCAATCATCGCGGGGAGCGTGGCTGAATTTCCAGTAGGAGTACCCGTCGTCGATGCGCGGCTCGGTACGGCGGCCGGAACTTTGCAAGTGAAATTTTCCCACCAACCCGCATTCATAACCCGCTTCGGCGATCAGTTTGGTGATTACCGGCGGGAATGCGGGAAACGACTCGTTGCCGTTGCGGGTGTTGTGGACGCGGCTGGGGTACATGCCTGTCATGAAACTGGAGCGGCTCGGCGTGCAAATCGGGCTTTGGCAGTAAGCGTGCGTGAACGCCGTCCCGCCTTTCACCAGCGCATCAATCGCCGGGGTCTTCACGTGCGGGTTTCCCAGCGCCCCAATCGTATCGAAGCGCTGTTGATCAGTGCAGTACCAGAGAATGTTTGGGCGGGCGTTCATGAACGACTGGAATCTTCCTTTTCAATCCGAATCACAACACCTTTGAAGGCTGGCGTTCTACTTTGTGGATCAACCTGACGCGAGATCAGAACGTTGGCTTCGGGGTAGTACATCAGGGCGTTGCCGGGGCGGATCGCGTCGAACGGGCGGGCGAGGATGTTCGATAGCGATCCGGTGTCGCTGTGTACAGTGACCTGTTGGTCGTCGGTCAGGCCGAGGACCTCCATGTCGTTAGGGTGCAGCAAGATCACGTCGCGGCGATCCTGCCCGCGGTAGACGTCGGTCTCTTCGTAAACCACCGTGTTGAACTGGCCTTCGCTGCGGACGGTCATCAACCGCAGTTCCCCAGCAGCGCCTTGAAGGGGAGGAACTGTATGCGTGTGCAAAACGGCCCTGCCGCTAGGCGTGGGAAAGCTGGGCTGATGGAATGTGCGGCCGGCGATTTGAAATTCGGCTTTGGTCTCTCCGATGTTTTCAATCGCCTCGAAGCCGGGAACGACTTTGGCGATCATCCGGCGGATAGAGTTGTGCTGTTGCATGTCGCGCCAGTCGATCAGAGCTTCCGATTCGGCGGACGGCACACGGAGAGTGCCTGCTACGTTGGCGGAAGGCGCGCGGAGATTGCCTGCTACTTTTTCACCCAACGTTGCGATGACTTCGACCTCGCTGCGCGGACCTTCCAGGCGGCGCGGGCCGCCGTCGCTCAGCCGGACGTAGTTGAACATCGATTCCTGCGTGGTGGACTGTTGCTGCTCATCGCGGGCCAGCACAGGCAGGATGATTGTCTCGTCCGCCAGCCCGTGCGCGTGGCCTGTGTTCAGTGTCGTACTCATGAAGACCAGCGTTTCCAACCGCGACAATGCTTCGTCGGCATAGGCAAGATCGGGGTTCGAGCCGTACAGGTTCCCGCCCAGGCAGAAGCCGAACTTCAGCTTTCGTTGATGGG
>CALBTA010000501.1 GCA_937967755.1 uncultured Planctomycetaceae bacterium
CGGTTTTCCCACAGGTCGAAGATCGTCAGTTGTGTATTGATCGCCCCCCGATTTCCGCTCAGAATCTTCAACGCCTCGCACGCTTCGATTGATGCGATGACATTAATGATCGAAGACAGAATGCCGGCGTTGTCGCACGTTGGCGTCGTGCCGGGCGGCGGGGCATCTTGCATCAGGCATCGCAGGCAGGGAGTTTCGCCGGGCAAAATGGTCATCGTTTGCCCTTCAGCCCCGATGCAACCTCCGTAAACCCAGGGGATGTTGAACTTCATCGCCGCGTCGTTCAGCAGGAACCGCGTTTCAAAGTTGTCCGTTCCGTCGAGGAGAATATCTGCACCTTCGGCGAGCGTAGCGATGTTGTTGTGATCGACGTCGGCGACGTGCGCTTCGATCTCGATTTCTGAATTGATAGCCCGCAGTTTCTGCTTCGCCGCGATTGCTTTGGGAAGCCCGTCGGCGACATCGGCTTCGTCGTACAAGACTTGCCGCTGCAGATTGTTGAGTTCCAAAAAGTCGCGGTCAACGATGCGCAGCGTGCCGACGCCCGCGCGGGCCAAAGTGTTCGCCAACACCGATCCCAACGCTCCAAGCCCGCAAACTAAAGCGGTGCTTCGCGAAATCGCGCGCTGGCCCTCCTCGCCCAAGGGTGCATAGCGCATTTGCCGTACGTATCGGTCGAGTTTGATTTCAGGCACATGCCCATTCTACGCGGAAGCATGAGCAGGTAGAACGGGCTCTCCTGCCCGTTCTTAGCAGCAACTCGGGCAAGAGTGCCCGAGCTACGATTCAGATCACTTCGCCCCGACCAGTTCTTTCTGCTTCACTTCGGCGATGACATCCTCTTGGATGCTGGCCGGGACCTTCTTGTACTTGGCGAATTCCATGCTGAAGGTGCCTTGGCCTTGGGTTTGGCTGCGCAGATCGGTGCTGTAACCGAACAGTTCCGCCAACGGCACTTCGGCGATCAGCACGGTGGCGTTGCCTACCTGCTCAGTCGAGACGACCATCCCCCGGCGCGAGACGACATCGCCGGTCACGCTGCCTTGGAACTCGGTCGGAAACTCGATTTCCACCTTCATGATTGGTTCCAGCAAGACGGGTTTCATCTTCAAGAACGTCTCGCGGAAACAACCACGGGCACAGGTTTGAAACGCCATGTCGGAGCTATCGACGTCGTGGTACGAGCCATCTTCCAGAATCGTCTTGATGCCGACGATTGGGAATTCGGCGAGGGGGCCTTTCTCCAGCGATTGGCGGAAGCCCTTCTCGACCGACGGGATGTACTCCTTGGGCACGCGGCCGCCGACGATGTTCTCTTCAAACACGGAAGTATCTTCGGAATCTTCGGGCAGCGGCTCGAACCGGCCCACGATGTGCGCGAACTGACCGCTACCGCCCGATTGCTTCTTGTGTTTGTAGTTGTACTCGACCGCTTTCGTCGGGGCTTCGCGGTAGCTCACTTTCGGAGCGCCCACGTCCACCATCACGCCGTACTCGCGTTTGATGCGTTCGATGTAAACTTCCAGGTGCAACTCACCCATGCCGGCCATGATCGTTTCGCCGGTCTCGTGGTCGGTCATCACGCGGAAGGTCGGGTCTTCCTTCCGAAAGCGCGCCAGCGCTTTGCCGAGCTTGTCGCCGTCGCTGCGGCTGGCGGGTGTGACCGCGACCTTGATGACCGAGTCAGGCACATACATACTTTCCAGAGTGCAATAGCCGCGCTCTTCGGCGTAGCTGTCGCCGCTGGCCGCATCGATACCCATCACCGCGACGATGTCGCCCGCGGTGGCGGTGTCAATCTCTTCGCGGTCCTCGGCGTGCATCCGCACGATGCGGCTGAAGCGTTCCTTTCGCTCGGTCCGCTGGTTGAAATAAGTTTCGCCCTTTTTGATCGTGCCCTGGTAAATGCGCATGAAGGTCAACTGGCCGTACGGGTCGTCGACAATTTTGAACGCCATGCCGACGAACGGCTTCTTCGGATCTGGCTCGAGCAGCATGACTTGCGATTCGTCATCGACTTGCTTGGCTTTGATTTCTCGATCCAGTGGCGAAGGCAGATAGCGAGTGACCGCATCCAGCAGTGTTTGCACACCGCAATTGCGGTAAGCGGTACCGATGAGCACCGGCGTCATTTCCTGTTGGCGGACCGCATCGCGGGTAACCCGATGGACCAGTTCCTCGGGAACATCCTCTTCGCCCAACAGCAACTCCATCAACTCGTCGCTGTACATCGACAGCGCTTCGAGCATCACCTGACGCTGCGTTTGAGCGGCTTCCTGCAAATCGGCGGGAATTTCTTCACGCCGGACATTCTCGCCCTTTTCGCCGTCGAAGTAGACCGCTTCCATCGTGATCAAATCGACCACGCCGTGGAAGTTGTGCTCCTCGCCAATGGGAAGTTGGTACAGCACCGCGTCGCAGTCGAGCTTCTCGCGAAGTTGTTCCACCACGCGGAACGGGTCGCT
>CALBTA010000502.1 GCA_937967755.1 uncultured Planctomycetaceae bacterium
CTCCTTGCAATCCGCGCTTCGCCCTCAAATGCCCCAAAATCGCACATTTCGGGGGGCACTGGTGCATTCTCCCCGCCGCCTTGCCGAAGTAGGACGGGTTTTTAACCCGTCCCGACGCAGTGGAACTGCGTCGTACAGTCACATTAGTACAGTATACATATTTCCATATTCCCTGTCAAGCGATTGGTACACTTTCTTGACAAGATTTCCAGTGTTTTTTCGCGCTGTTCTTTTCACATTCCCGCATGGCGTAGTCTCGGTCATTGGATGAACAGACCCAATCGCACTCGCCCCAGCTCCACTGGCGCTTCTCAACTTACCCTAACCGCCCAAAAGCACTGGCGACACGCCAGTGGCGCTCCGCGGCTTCTTCCAGGCCGAGTCGTAGATTTCAGGTCGAGCCGTTAGACGGAGCCTTCGCAGTTAGGGTTGGAATCAGGTTTCTCTCCAACGTAGAGCGTGGCGATGCCTAGGGTTAGTGGTCTGATCGTGACCTGATCCAGCCCGGCTGCTTGCATTCGCTGGGCTAGGGCCTGGCCTTCGGGGAATTGGCTGACGCTTTCGGGTAGGTAGTTGTAGGCATCCGACTTGTTGCGGGCGAAGAGTTGACCCAACCGCGGCAGCAGGTGGCGGAAATAGATTCCGTATAGCCCGCGGAGCGGCTGCCGGCGCGGCATCGAGAATTCCAGCACGGCGACTCTTCCGCCTGGTTTGCAAACGCGGGTCATCTCCCGCAGGCCTTGGTCGGTGTCTTGGACGTTTCGCAACCCGAAGGCGACACAGACAATTTGAAAACGATCGTCTTCGAACGGCAGGGCTTGGGCGTCGGCCTCGACGAATTCGAGTTCCCCTTCAATCTTTTGCCGCTGTTGCTTCCTACGCCCGATCTCCAACATTTCGGGGCAGAAATCCGAAGCGACCACCGGCACTTTGCCTTTGCCGTAGCGAGAGTAGGCGAGAGCTAAATCGCCTGTGCCCGTGCAGACATCAAGAATCGGGTCTGTCCCAGCGGGCGGAACGGCGCGAACGGTCACACGTCGCCACCAGCGGTCGATATTCATCGACAGCAAGTGGTTCATCAAATCATAACGGGGGGCGATTTCGGCAAACATCTGCCGCACGCGCCCGCCTGATTTGTCGACCGGGGTCGCAGCGTCCTTCGTGGCAATCGGTTCCTGTGCTGTCATTGACGGCTTCAATTCGATATCGCCGAAACTCGCCGAAGGGTTGAACAAACGCACTCGTTGAAGTGCTATCAGAAGCCTGGCGACTCCTGCAGCGGCTGTTTGGATACGGTTCAATCAACCGCAATTTCCCCATTATCGTAACTGAGAAGCGACTTTTCGTCTTCCCGCGGGGCGATGTTAAACCTTGCGGATTCTCCGGGTTGTTCCGCCCGTACGGATGATTCCGCAGTTGCCGAATCTGCAAGTCGATACGATTCTCGTAGTTCTTACGCGCACATTCGCTGCCACACATTCACATGCGGCACTTCGCCAAATTAGGGGAGACCTCCTCCATGATTCGTCAATTCAACCTAGCCCTGCTGGCTTTGATCGCCCTGTCCGTCAGCACCCAGGCGCAAGACCCTGTCTATGCGTTGCTTCCTCATGAGTCGGAATTGACCGACGCGGTGGTGGGTGCGGAAGTTGTATTGGAAGTGCCCGCGGAACTCGCGGAAGAGACCACGCTCGACGCGGCGACTCTGACTTCGCACGTCGATGCCCATATCGGCCCCGGCCCTTATGCTGGCGACATCAGCTATCACGGAGTCGGCACCGGTTGCTCGGCTTGCGGTGGTGTCGGCTGTTCGCTGTGCAACGGCGGAGGAGCCATTGGCGGCGGTTGTGCATCTTGCGGAGGAGCAGGTTGCTTGTCGTGTGGCGGTGGCTGCTCCGGCTGTGTTCAACAGGGCGGAGGGTGCATGGGCGGCTGCTGCATGAGTTGTTGCAACGAGTGGCGCGTCCGCTCGCGTTCGATGATCATCGCTCGTGAAACAAATGACGACACGACCATCGTCTTTGAAAACGTCGCCTTCGCGGGTGGTGCATTGGTCGCTGGCAATGCCTTGATCGAAGGTGGGAACTTCAATATGGGTTCTGCCGCTGGCTTTGATATCTCTCTGGCCCAAGGCGATGGCTACGGCGGCGAGATCGAAGCCCGCTTGTTCCATTTGAACGAACTGCGCGACGTGGTTCGCGGTACGGGCGATGACGTTGAGATTAACAATCTCATTCTCGCCAACGGAGCTCAACCGATCGTCGCGTTGACCAACACCCGGACAAACCCGGTCAACGTCTTCGCTCAATACGATTCGGAATTCGACACGATGGAACTCAACTACCGAGAACCTTTCTGCCCGTGGTGGGTGGTCACGGTCGGTTTTCGCTACGTTAGCCTGGAAGAAGCGTTGGAAATTCGGACGCGTGATGCTTCCGTGCCGACGCTGCGAAGCCAAACGCGGTACTTCGTCGACAACGACATGTACGGTTTCCAAATCGGTAGTGACGTGATTCTGGCGAGCAACCCGATGGGCTTGGAACTTCGCGGCACGGCACGGCTGGGCATTTACTACAACGACGTGAAGTCGCAAGTGATCAGCAGTGGAAACCTACTGGTCAACGGCGGCGGTGCCAATCGCCAAGGGGAAACCGGCTGGCTGGGCGAGTTCGGCCTGGAAGCACTGTACCACTACAACTGCAATACTTCGTTCGTCTTTGGATATCACCTGATCAGCATCGACGGCGTTGCCCTGGCGACAGAGCAAGTCACAAGCGTCGTCAACCCGCTGCAGGGACCGATTCTGGATGTTGGCGTCAACCGTGGAACAGCGTTCTACCATGGGGCCAGCCTCGGAATCGAACTTCGCTGGTAATCTGCAAGCCTTGGAAAACCTGTCGACTACCACGCTGCGAAGCCGCCGAGCAATTTGCCGGCGGCTTTGAGCGTATCCGCACGCCGCTTTTCGATTTGCCCGAACTGAACACTCATGCCGAAGCAACTTACTGTTCACTTCCTGCCTGAACTGACTTCGCAAGAAAAACTTGCGGGCGATACGGTCGTCGTCATCGATGTGCTACGGGCGAGCACGACGATTTGCTTCGCTCTGGCCGCCGGTGCGAAGGAGGTGATCCCCTGCTTGGAAGTCTCGGATGCCCGTGAGATGGCCCGTAAAGTTGCCGATGGTGTGATTCTCGGAGGCGAGCGCAACGGGGAGATGATCGAAGGCTTCGACGTTGGTAATTCTCCGCGCGAATACGTGGAGGACGTGGTCGGCGGCAAGACCGTTGTTTTCACCACCACCAACGGAACGCGGGCATTGCGGCGCTGTGTCGGCGCAGGCGAAATTCTCATCGGCGGGTTCGTAAACATCGCGGCCGTCGCTGAAGCCCTGGCCAGCGCAGAACAGGCTCATCTGCTTTGCGCGGGAACCGATGGAAATGTGACGCGCGAAGATGTGCTGTTGGCCGGAGCGATCGCCGAAATCATGATGCTGAGGCACCTGTCGTTGACGATCAACGACCAAGCGCAAATCGCCATCGATGCCTGGCAAGCAGTCACCGGGGGCATTCATGACATCCCCACCATCATTCGCTGCCTCAAGGCCAGTTCGGGCGGACGAAACCTCGCGGCGATTGGCCACGAAGGCGACATCCGCCTGGCGGCAGCGCTGAACATGGTCCCCGTCGTTCCGCGTTTGGACCGCAAAGATTGGCGAATTCGCCTGTAAGCAAAGCAATTTCCAGCGATATCCACTGGACTTTTGCGCGCAATGTGGGACAATCAAAGGACTTATCGAGGGGGGCCATCTCAGCGCGGCAACAGAACTTACGGAGGCGAGGCCATGTCTTTTCGTAAAGCGAGCGGTTTTACCATTGTCGAATTGTTGGTCGTCATCACGATCATCGGTATTTTGATGGCGTTGCTCTTCCCCGCGATCAATGCTGCCCGAGAATCTGCCCGCAAAGGAAACTGCGTCAGTAACCAACGCCAGGTGGGCGTCGCGATCACGACGTTCGCGAACACCGGCAAGGGAGAGTTTCCCAAGCACCTGAACACGAAGAAGGACGACATGGGGGCGGATGTTCCCTGGCCATGGGTGTGCAACGTCATGACGAACATCGGCCGTGGCGACATCGCCGATGTCATGCAAGCGGGCACGGCGGGCGTAAATCCGGCCAGCCGTACGGAGCGCATTGACATTTTGATTTGCCCCAGCGACAAGCCGGCCGACCAAACTTCGCAGCAGATCAACTACGTAGCCAACACCGGCATCGACGGGCTGGATGAAGGACCAGCGGACGGCGTGTTCATGCAGACCAAGCAGGTCACCATGGCTTACGTGGCGCAGAATGATGGGGCCTCGACAACGTTGATGCTCAGCGAAAACAACGACGCGGGCGAGTGGAATGACAATAGCATCACCAACACGGATGTCGCCCAGACGGCGCTCATTTGGCAAGCCGCCGCGCCGTCAGCCGGCTGTGGTTTGAACGACAACTCCGGGACCTGCACAGGGCTTGCCGCGGCTCGCCCACGCAGCAGCCACTCCGGCGGTTTCGTCGTGACGTTCTGCGATGGCCACACCAGCTTCATCAGCGATCAGATCGATTACAACGTCTACCGGCTGATCATGACTCCAAACGGTAGTTCCGCCACTAGCCCACAGTCGGATATCCTTTCAGAAGCCGATCTGGATAAATAGACATCGATCGAACGATGGTCTAGGTAGCTGTTGGTACTAAACTTACTTTCGGGGACGGGTTACAAACCCGTCCTACTCGAACTGGCCAAATCTGCATTACGGTTGCAGATCACTAAGATCGATGTTCTGCGCTTTCAGTTCCTTTCCGTCGCCCCCTTTGATCGCAACGGTAACGACGGGGTCTTCCTTGTCCCAGTCGATGCTGATCTGACCGAAATTGATTTGCGGAAAGTTTTCGCCCAGCCGATAACGGTTCGGCTCTCCCCGGTTTCCGCCACCGCTGGGTTGGTTCAGACTAGACGAAGTGGCATCAAACAGCGCGTAGCCAACCCCCGAATCTGCCGGTTCGATGCGCGAAAGCTCTCCGTGGTGGCGGTCGCCGCTGATGAACAGGACTCCGCCCGCTTTTGTCTTGGCGATGATTTCAAACAGCCGCTTCCGCTCGCTGGGAAAGTTGCCCCACGATTCCCAACCATGTTGGTACGGAATCACCTGAATGCTGGAAGCGATGATTCGCACTTCGGCAGGCTTCTTCAGTTCCCCTTCCAGCCAGGCCCACTGCGCTTCCCCGAGGATCGTGTTTTCATCGCCTTCGTGCGGGCGGTACGGGCCGCGGCCCTGGGGGCGTTCACCCCGCGGCCACGAACGTAGCTTGTCGCGGAAGTACCGCGTATCGAGCAAGATGATCTGCAAGCGTTTTCCTTCAGGCCCGATAATCTGGCTGTCGTAGATGCCTGGCCGTTTTCGCCGGGGCGAATCTTCAACCACGCCGTACACGTCGTTGAAAAGCTTTTGCGACTGAGCTTTGATGGGATACTCAACGCCGGCGTCATTCTCTCCATAGTCGTGGTCGTCCCAGGTCGCCAGCAGCGGGCAGGTCTCACGCAGCTTCGTGAAGCCCTCGTTGGCGAACAGCGTTTCGTACTTCGCTTTCAGCACGTTCACATCACGGCTATCGCCATAGATATTGTCACCAATGAACAAGAACATCTCTGGCTCTGCGGCGACGATTGATTCCCAAATCGGCTGCGGCCGGTTCTCACGGCAGCAAGAGCCGAACATCACTCGCAAAATCGGTTTCTCATCGGCGATGGCATCCGGTGCAATGAACAGAACTACCGTGAGAGCCAGCAGCACGTAAGCGCGATTGCCTAACTTTTTCATGATCTCACTTTCACTTTAGCGGTCAGCGCAGGGTGTTACATCCGCAACCTGTTGTAGCACTCCGCGGCGCGAAGTGAAAGCAGCAAGCGCCCGCCCACGCCGGCTTCAACACGCCCAACAGCTACGA